>NZ_JADEXN010000115.1 GCF_015207075.1 Zarconia navalis LEGE 11467 | reverse complement strand
GAGTACGGTTGGGAAGCTCCCTGCGAAGGCAAGCAATTTAGCACCGTGAAGGGGTTGCGCCAGCTTTTCCCCTCCCAAGTACAAATCTACACCCTCGATCCGGAGTCTACTCGTCGCCGAGGCATTCGAGACGCACAAGAACTTTACCTCAGCTACGACCAAATTGATGTCGAAGACATGATGCTGGTACAGCGAGAGTTAAACCTTTCCGAAGCCAGCCTGGAAAATGCGATTATTCTGCGCACGGAGTTCGGGCGAGCGTGGATTACCCAACTCCTGGCAATGGATAACGAAGAGATTCAGATGTTTTGCGAGGAACGGCGGGGGAACAAGTCCTCGATTATGGCTTTGCAGCGCAAACTGATGCGGTTGGATGAGTTGAAGTATATCCGCAATACCTGCCCCAAAAACTACGTCAGCCAGATTTTAGACTCCCTCGAAGCTGGGAAACACGTCGTCATCGAGTTCGGTTCCCAGTCGAATATGCTGTCCTATATGTTGGCGGCAAACGTGATTACTCGGCGAATTCACGCCCACTACGTCGCCAAGTCGGAACGGTTCCTGCAAACGAAAAACCCCCTCGATCGTCCCCGTCAGTTGGTGATTACCATCGAAGAAGCCCACCGCTTTCTCGATCCGGCTTCAGTTCGCAGTACGATTTTCGGGACGATCGCCCGCGAAATGCGTAAATACTTCGTCACCCTCCTAGTTGTCGATCAGCGTCCCTCGGGGATCGATAACGAGGTGATGTCCCAAGTGGGAACCCGGATTACAGCATTGCTCAACGACGACAAAGATATCGAGGCAATTTTCACCGGAGTGTCTGGGGGGCAAAGTTTGCGATCGGTGCTCTCCAAACTCGACTCCAAGCAACAAGCCCTAATTCTCGGTCATGCCGTCCCCATGCCCGTGGTGGTGAAGACGCGCCCCTACGACGAAACATTCTACAGTGAAATCGGCGAAGCGGCCTGGGAAGAGATGCCCTCGGAGGTGGTGTTACCAGCGGCGGAGTCGGCGAAGGCAGATTTAGGATTTTGACGTGAGCCAATGCCTGCGGGGAACTACGCCAACGCTAAAGCAGCGGTCGTTTTCAGTAAGGTACGGTAAAGGAGGGCGGGTGCGCGATGCGATAATAAGCTGTAGGTTGGGTTGAAGCATGAAGCCCAACAACGATAAGGGCTTGCGTTAGACTTCGTTCCACGGGCCCAACCGCGCGAGATTGCAAAACGATCGAGACTTTTGTCAGTCAATCAGGGTATAGCAGGGAAAGGCGGGTGCGCGATGCGATAATAAGTCTCAGTCAGAGCATAATTTTTAGCTAAACCCGCCCCTACATTTTTGGTACCTTATAGCAATAAAAAACGTTGTAAATTGGTATTAAAACTCTAAATAAAAACGAATAATATTGCTTAGCTTAATTCCATACAATTTCGGATCGAAGCGCCAAAATCGCAATTAAACAAGCGGTATTCATAACACACCCAAGAGTGGGAAAAAGCCGATTTCTATTTTTATAAAACATTCCGGCAATTGCTAAACCCAGACCGATTAAAGCAAATAATAGGAAGAAAATATAGTCATCTATACCAAAAGATCTCAGGTTTAAATTCGTAATCAGCCAAAGTACGAAGAGTCCAACACAGAATGAGGCAATTCCCATTTTTGAATGGGATAATTTTGGCTCTGTCATATCAATTGCGACTTAAATGTAAATATTTTGTAGATTTCGATCGAGTTTTGTATTGCAAGCAACTCAGATCGAGATATCTATAGTCTAGCCGATCGATTTAGACGATTTTGAGGCGGACTCTAATATATAACATCGATCGCCTGCAATCTCAATGCTTTTTTGAAATATAGGCTTCGTACAGTAGGGGTAGTGCCCCGGTTCCTACCCCAGCAAAAAAAGTGAGAAATGAGGAAGGAGTGAAAACCGATAATGCTGCTTGATTTCCTACAAGTGCCGGGCGAATCATCAAAAATGCTATTAAACTAGCGGCATTGATAATACCTCCAAGAAGAGGAAAAAGCCGATTTCGATGTCTGTAGAACATTCCTGAAATTGCCAAACCGACACCAATTAAGGCAAATGTTAATATTGGAATATAGTCTTCTATTCTAAATTGTGCCTCTGCACTAAACACCATGAGCGGAAGTACGAGGAGACTAATGCAGAATGAGGCGATGCCCATTTTTGAATGGGATAATTTTGGCTTTGTCATATCGACCGCAACTTAAATGTGAATATTTTGTGGATTTCGATCGAGTTTTGTATTGAAAGTAACTAAGATCGAGATATCTACATTCTAGCCGATCGAATTAGACCATTTTGAGACTTACTCTAATGCTTAACATCGATCGCCTACAATCTCAAGGTCCGAACGAGCGAAAGATCTTGCGGAATTCGGTATCGCCAATTTGAGGTTATATTTGGCACTATAGAGAAGAACGATATTTCTCCAAAATCAAATTTTTGAAGTCCGTAGCTAAATCGCTCGATTTTCTAAAGGAGTCTAGAATCGATCGCTCATAAGTTACGACATCCTAGATAGATATCGGTGCGTTTCTACTCATTTCTCCTAGCCAAAAACCCATGTTTGCGAGTTCGCAGCATGGTTTTTTCCAGTGGTGAAGTAAAAACAGGGTAAGCATTCAGCCCTCAGCTTTATACAAACTAAAAGAGCTTAAAAACGGCTTAACTCTTGAATCGTTTCTAATACTGTCTGATATTGCCCGATTTCTTCTTGCCCTAAAAATAGATCGGCGGCTTCTTGCAAATCGATCGATGCGGCTTGACGATCGCCTAACAATACCTGTGCCAGTGCTCGATTGTAATAGGCCGAAGCGAAATCGGGATTGCGTCGAATGGCTTGAGTATAATCGAATATCGCCCCTTCTATGTCGCCAATTTGAGTGCGGGCAATGCCTCGATTGTTATAGGCTTGGGCATAGTTGGGGTCGAGTTGAATCGCTTGGGTATAATCCTCGATCGCATCTTCAATGTCGCCAATTTGAGCGCGCGCCATCCCCCGATTGTAGTAAGTATTTATTTTGTTGGGATTGAATTTGAGCGCTTGGTTGTAATCGTCGATCGCCCCCTCAAAATCTCCCGATCCGTAGAGCAAAATCCCGCGATTATTATAAATTTGGGGATCGAAGGGATTGATTTCGAGAGCTTCGGTGAGATCGTCAATGGCTCCCTCCCGTTCTCCCACAATTGCCCGCGCTAATGCCCGATTGTAGTAGCCTCTAAAATCGAACGGGTTTAGCTCCAGCAAACGATCGAAATCGGCGATCGCCTCGTCGTATTCCTGGCGGCGGGCTTTTTCAACACCCGATCGAAAGAAATTTTCTGGATCGATTGCTTCGAGTTCGGGGGTGCGTTCGAGTTCGGGGTCAATTTCGAGATCCGGTTCGATTTCGGAATCGAGGTCTAGATCGAGTCCAGGATTGGGTTCGAGTTCGAGATCCGGTTCGATTTCGATAACAGTTGGCAGCGTCTGAGCGATCGCTGGCGCTATTTCTAAGGCGATCGTTATCCCCCAAGCCAAGGCGATCGTTTTTACCCCTTTGAAGCGAATTGTGTATCCCTCTCTCATCTCTTCCCCTGGGCTGCTTCACTACACTGTATCGCGTTGGTCGTCTTCAATAAAACCCAGTTGAAAAATGTCGATCGCATGAAGTTGACGATTTAGCGAACCGCCGCGCTCGCGATTGAGAAAAACGAACCGCCAACTAAAAATACATTCGCAGATGAATGCGAGGATTGAGCTTTTCTTCCACCGGCTCTCCCCCTTTGATATGTTGCTCGACAATCTTGGGAACATCTTCCGGCTGGACTTGGCAATACCAGGTTTCATCGGAGGTGACGCGCACTGTCGGTCCCGAGCTGCATTGTCCCATACACTCGCTCCCTTCGACGGTAAAATCCGATAAAGCTTCGTTCTCAAAGGCTTTGAGAGTGCGAGCCGATCCCTGCATGGCGCACGAGCGATGCTGGCACACTAAAATACAAGGCTTTTCACCTTCCCAAAGCGATTCGCTAGCATTGACTTGGGCCATAATGAGAATCGGCTACATAAATCTTCACAAGTATACTGAGTATAACAAGTCTCAAAAAAGAGGCTGGGATAATAAGAATGTCCGAAGGCAACACCCGAGAAAATTTCGGGTCATCCCAAGAGCGAACTTCTCAAGTGTAAGCAGCATTCTCCTATCCGCATGGGGTGATGCTGCCAAGAGCACTCCACCATCGATCGTCTTTCAACCCCCGGCGGTGGAAACTCAGGATCGGTAACGGACAGCGGTATGATAGCCAAAGATGTCGATCGCAAATAATTTAAACGATGCCCAAAACCGTGGCAGATGTAATGAGCCGCGACCTCGTTACCGTAAAACCCCAAACCCCCATTCAAGAAGCCATAAAAATCATTGCCGAGCGTCGAATTAGCGGTTTACCCGTCATTGACGCTGAGGGTAATTTAGTGGGAATTCTCTCTGAAACCGATCTGATGTGGAGAGAATCCGGCGTTCCCGAACCCGCTTACATTACCATTCTCGACAGTGTTATTTACTTAGAAAACCCCGCTCGATACGAACGAGAATTGCATAAAGCCCTCGGACAAACCGTCGGAGAAGTGATGTCAAAAGGCTCGGTCGTGACGATAAAGCCAGAAGCCTTTTTACGAGAAGCCGCTCAACTGATGCACGAGAAAAAAATTAATCGGCTCCCGGTTTTAGATGAAAACGATCGCGTTATTGGCATATTGACGCGGGGAGATATTATTCGGGCGATGGCGGCTGAAGTGGAATAATTTTCCAGTCTTGAGAGCGATCGCTCGGTGGATGGTTTAGCTTGTCAAAATATTTATTTTCTCGACCTAAACTCACAGCCGATCGCTCAAAATAACGAGCGATTTTAGAAGAGGATGGATCTTCGACTTATCAGATCGATTTTCCCACAGCTTTCAACTAGAATATCTTCGATTTCTAGCAATCTATCCCTCACCCTCACTTAAAAGTGCGATTCTCTCAGTCTTTTCTAAAACGGTAAAGCGTAACTTTTTTCTTCCTTCTTTTTCGGGTCGTCGACCTCAATTTTATCAATGAGGTTTCACCCATTTTTTATCAAAAGCTCAACCCTCAAAATCAAATTTCAAAATGACGATTACTCCTGAGTCCGTTCGGCAACTGCTCGCCTCCGAAAATTTCGGCGATCGCATTCGCGGTATCAATCAATTAAGTCAACTCGAACCTGCCATTGCCTTCGAGCTGGTTCAACCTGTCATTTGCGACTCCAACGATCGCGTCAGGTACTCAGCGGTGAGCAAGCTTGCCAGTGTAGGCGCACAAAACCGGGGCGCATCCCTCGAAATCCTGCGCGACCGCTTGTATAACGATGCAGAACTCGATGTCAAAGCGGCTGCCGCCGATGCATTGGGTGCGCTCAAACTCACCGAAGCCCTCGAAGATTTGCAACAACTCTACCAATCTTCCTCCGATTGGATTATTAAGTTGAGCATCGTGGCTGCTTTGGGAAGCATGGAAGATACGCGCGGGTTTGATATCCTTCAAGATGCCCTCCAAGCTCCCGAAGAACTCGTACAGGGCATGGCCGTGGGTGCGCTCGGAGAACTAGGCGACGAGCGAGCCATTCCCCTACTGCTTCCCTTTGTCACCTGCGACGACTGGCAAATGCGCTTCCGAGTCGCTCAAGCTCTGGGTCGATTTGACGACGATCGCACCCGCGAGGCACTTACCACCCTGGCTGGGGATAAATCCGAGCAAGTGGCGCACGAAGCCAAAAGTCATTTGAGCTGAAGCACCTCTTCAAAAGCAAAATCTGGGGCGGCAAGCACGAACACGGTGGTGGGCAAACCGGCCGCAAATTCTTCGAGGCGATCGTAGTCCGAGGTGTAATCGCGATCGTCTTGTGGCTTCGCCATCCCCAGAAACACCAAATCGGCGTTGCAAGAGGATTCTTGCAAGATGTCTCGGAAAGGTCGATTTTCACCGACGATCACTTGAGGTTGTGCGTCGATGCGCCAGTTACCCAGCATTGCCTTGAGGTTGTTGCGGGCAGCTTCCGCCGCGCTTTCGTGAGGAACCACGAGCTTGATAAAAACTTGCGCGCCTCGCCATCCGTCACTGGTTCGGAGCAAATGCGCCAGTAATAGCATCAAACTACCGTTGGCTTGCAGTCCTCCCCACCAAACATCGATCCGCTGGCGTTGAGCGAACTCTTCTTCGCGATCGTCGCGCAAAATGACGACGTTGCACTGGGATTTATGTAAAGTGGCGATCGTCTGACAATAGCGCTGTCGGTGTTCGGCTTGCTGCGTGTATCCCAGGACGATCGTATCGGGAACCAGATGACCCAGACCGTAAATTTCCACCAATCGCTCCGCCCCTTCAAAGGGATCGGGAGCCGTAATTAAGCGCACGAGACCTTGGACCCCTCGCTTGTCTAAATAGTCCCGTATCTTCTCTTCTAAGGCGCTCTGCTGAGCCATATCCCGCGAGCCACTTGGCAGGATGCTCGACACGGTCATTAACCCGCGATTGTGAGTAAAGCTGGCAGCCAGGTCGATCAACGCCCAGCGCCGCATCGGCGCGCCGGACAAAACTAAGATATGGGGTCGCCAAGATTTTGGGTCGGGGGTGCTGCTGAGGCTGAAAATCCCCGTTCGTACCACTTCCATCCACAATCCCCGACGCACGTCACCCCAAGTGCTTTGCAGTTGTCGATTTTCCAGCCACAGGTAAATCCCCAGGACGCAGATCGCCGAGACAACCGCTGCTAAGGGGTTAATGAGCAACATCACCCCAATACAGCCGATCGCCCCGAGGAGAGAAAAGAACCAGGGCACTTTAAACGTCGGGCGAAAGGAAGGGTTTTGCAAGAATCCCTCAATGGCTGCGGTCAGGTTCAACACCAGGTAGGTACTCAGGAAAAACATCGACAGTACCGGTGCGATCAGGTTCAAGTCGCCGATACAAACCGCAGCGATCGCTACTCCCAACGTCACGAAGGTGGCCAGGCGCGGTTCGTCGTCGGGACCGCTGCCGTTACCCAACACCCGCATCGGGCCCGGTAAAACCCCATCTCGGGCTAAGGCTTGCAGCACTCGGGGTGCACCCAAGATGCTACCCAAGGCACTCGATAGCGTTGCTCCCCAGACCCCTAGGAGGATGGCAAAGGGAACGAATGCGGTATCTCGCATCACCAGGGAGTTATCAGCCAAAGTCATTGCTGAGGCACGGCTGGCTAAAACGAAGGGCAAAATCATATAGACGATGTATCCCGTTCCCACCGCCGCCAGGGTTCCGACGGGAATGGAACGGGAGGGATCTTTGAGATCGCCAGACATACTCACCCCGGCCATAATCCCGGTAACGGCGGGGAAAAATAGGGCAAAAACAGACCAGAAGGGGGCCGGTTCGGCCAGGGCAGATCCCCAAGCCTGAATATTCGTAGGTTCGATGGGTTTGCCGAAAGAGAAGGACACCAGGGAAAAGACGATCGCCGCCATGATGAAATATTGGGTGCGCACGGCAAAGCTGGCGGATTTGACGGCGACGACGGTAACGAGGATGGTGGTTCCCAGAGCGATCGCCGTTGCATTGAGGTTGGGAAAGGCAATGACGACACTCTCGGCAAAACCGATGGTATAAAGGGCGACGGAAATGGCTTGGAGTAAGGGGGTGTAGTAGTAGCTGGCGACTTGTTCGAGGAGTTGCCAGTAGTGGGGGGGAAAGAAGCCGCGACTGACGATATCTTCGATGAGTTTAATGCGATCGGGGGCTAAATCTTCCGGCAGGCGATCGAGGTGGCGAATGGCGATCGCCCCGACTTGTTGCGCTCCAAAGGGAACGCTTAAAATATCCCCCGGCTGCACGTCTAAATCGGCGGGCAATCCGTAGGTAAAAAGTTTGTCTGTGCCGCCCTGAGAGTCTACCAATACTTCAACGTATCGAGGGCTGCTAACTCCGTAGGTGGCGATGGGTTCGCAGACGGTAGATGTCGCGGCAGTTACGAGCATGGGGAGATCGGGCGAGGGACTGTATGCAGGGTAGCATATCGGTTCGCAGTTCCATTGATACGACGGATCGCCTCGGATGACATCAACATTCTTGGCGATCGGGAAATCCTTTCCCCTTCAGCTTAAGTCGGAGAATCGAGCGATTCTCTTTGGAGGAATTCAAGGACGTATCGATCGAATTCAACTGGGTTCACGAGATTCGAGGGATCTATTGAGTTTTCTAAGATGACGAATTGAGAGTTGGGTAATGAATTGGCGATCTTTCGGTTGACTTCAATAAACCATTGACCTAGCTGAGCACCGACAATCACTAAAGTTGGGAGCGTGATGGATTTCAATTTTTCTAAATCATCAATTTTATTAATCGCTTTTCTCGCCAAAATCATCTGGTTTAGATCGAGATTTAAACTGACTTTTTGAAAATAGTCTCGAGCTGGCTGCGCGTAGCTTTGGCTGTAATTCAACTCCATTCCTTTTGACAAAAACTTCTTTCCCAAAAATTTGAACAGATTAAATCCAACAACAGCAGAGAATCCCAACAGCTTCTCTTTGTAAGTTTTAAGTTCACTAAATGAATCAACGACGATCGCTTTTTCGACCTTATCTAAGTAATTAACAACAAACGATTGAGTAATAACACCCCCCATACTGACTCCAATGAGAGTACATTTTTTGATATCGTGCCTCTCTAGAAGCCAGTTAATTTGATTGTGCCAATCAGACAAGGTAATATGGCTTAATTTTGACGATCGCCCATGACCGAAAAGGTCGGGTACTAGGAGATGATACCCCCGATTTGCATATTTTTTCATTTGGGGTTGCCACATCCCGCAGTCGGCACCGATACCGTGTAATAAGACTAGGGTTTTAGCGCTTCTATTGCCTAATGTTTGATAGTAGGTTTCAGTATTGTCTGGATTTTTGAGTATCAATTTTTATCTCTTTGTAAAATGACTCAATTCGATCGGTCTTCAACTGTAATAAGTTTCAAGTCATAAGTCATAAGTCATAAGTTTAGCTCAGGCTTAAAATTAGAAGATTCAAAAAATAAATTAGGTTTAAACTTTTTCTTCATGAATCAAGAGGCTTCATACCGTTCGATCGGGTCTAATAGGTACTACTTATTACTTCAGCCCCGTTGGGCTGTAGCGATTCAACAAATAGAAGCTATCCGTATAAATATTTCGATCGCACTCTGCCATTTCGGCGAGCTGATAAGCGATCGTGGAGAGATCGGTTTATCTATCGATCGAACTACGCCAATTTCGCGTCCCGAAACTCTCGCAGGAACGAGCGGCCACTCGTGCCGCATTCTTCAGCGCTTCAGCAAATTTTTGTTGCAAAATATAAGAACAAAACGCACCGTGAAAAATATCTCCCGCGCCGAGGGTATCGACTGCTTGAATCGGAGAAACGTCTACTTGAAATCGTTTATCTTGACTAAACACTTCAATGGGTTTTTCTCCATAAGTAATGGCAATATTTGGGATATCTAAATTTTGTAAATAAGTAAATACATCATCACCTTTTAAATTTTTATTAGCATCAGAATATATGAGATCGGTCGGTGGAAAAAAGTTAGCCGAACAAATAGCGTAGTCGGCAAAATTCAACACCCGATCGAATCCCGGCTTCCAACTGCCACCATCTATAACCACCGGAATTTCTCGCACTTTTGCTTGTCGGGCGATCGCCTCGCTCAGTTCCATTTGATGCCCGTCCATCAGAACAATATCGATATTTTGCAATGCATCATTTTGGATATTTTGCAAGCATAAGTCATCAGAAAATTGTGCTTTCGTTGCATTAGTCGAAATCACCGATCGCTCTCCAGTCGATTGCGTTACCACGATCGAGGAAACTGTGGGCGGATCGGCACGATCGGGTTGCAAATCGATAATTTCCACCCCACAACCTTCTAAGTCCGATCGAATCAACTCGGCGATCGGGTGGCATCCCAACACCCCCATCACCGTTGCCCGATTTCGATGGGCCGCAAACGCCACTGCGGCGTTGGTGGCTGGGCCTCCGGCTGCTATAGTGCGATCGGACGCGACGACTTTTTGGTTGGCTCTGGGAAATCGCTCGACTAAATAGACCAAATCGAGGGTAATTGCCCCCACAAATAAACCGGTTTTCATCCATGCAAGAGAACGCTGCTGGTTCGTTATACATCGTGGGAACCCCCATCGGCAATCTGGAAGATATGACTTTTCGGGCGGTACGGGTGTTGGGGGAGGTGGATGCGATCGCCGCTGAAGATACCCGCCATACGGGCAAACTCCTGAAGCATTTCCAGATTTCCACCCCGCAAATTGCCTATTACGAACACAACCGAACCCAGCGGATTCCTCAATTGCTCGATCGCTTGTTAGCCGGGGAAAGCATCGCCCTGGTGACGGATGCAGGAATGCCGGGAATTTCCGACCCCGGCTACGAACTCGTCAAAGCTTGCGCGCGTTGAGTGCCTCGGGGATTGCCACCGATCGCTTTTTCTTTGAGGGGTTTTTGCCGACGAAAAACAAAATTCGCTCCTCGCGGCTGGAACTGCTCAAATCCCAAACTTGCACCCTGATTTTATACGAAGCGCCCCACCGTTTGCGCCAAACCCTGGAAGATTTAGCGAAGATATTGGGAGGAACTCGCCCCATTGCCATCGGACGGGAGTTAACCAAACTACACGAAGAATTTTGGCGAGGAACCTTGGATGAAGCGATCGCATACTATACCCAGAAAGCACCTCAAGGAGAGTTTACCCTGGTGGTTGCGGGGGCGACACTTTCGATGCCCACCCTAACCGAAACGGCGATCGTCGAAGAATTGACCGCCTTGATGGGGCAAGGAATTTCCCGATCGCAAGCTAGCCGACAACTCGCCCAAAACACCGCCCATTCTCGCCGGGAACTGTACGAAATTGCCTTGGCGATCGAGTTTGAATCGAATAGACCTTTGGGGAAAAGAGGGAACGGGGAAC
>NZ_JADEXN010000114.1 GCF_015207075.1 Zarconia navalis LEGE 11467 | reverse complement strand
GACGAAGACAATCCCACCCCCGACACCCGAACTGGGGTTGCCACCTTCGCCCCCGACGGGTCGGAACAGGATGCCCTGGCTGAGTACCTCGCTGCCCACTTCCCCACCCAAACCCCCTTCGATACCGAAGAGGTTTCCCCGGAACTCGACGAACGGATCCAAAACCTGGACTTCCGCCAGGATACGATTCTCAACGGCAGCGGATCGATCGCCACAGATGGGGATGACGACATTATCGGAACCAACGACCCCGATCTAATTGATGCCCTCGACGGTAACGATCGGGTAGATGGTCTGTTCGGCGACGATACGATTAACGGAGGGGGCGGAGACGATCTGCTCAAAGGTCGCCGCAACAACGATCTGATTTCCGGTGGCGAAGGGGCCGATCGCATCGTCGGACAGGGGGGAGACGACACCCTCCTCGGCGGTACGGGAGACGATCGACTCTTTGGCGAGGCGGGGGATGACGTTCTCGAAGGAGGCGATGGCGACGATTTCCTTCTCGGTTGGAAAGGAAACGACCTCGTTACCGGTGGTGCGGGACGGGATACTTTCGTCTTGGCACCCACCCACGACGCAGATACGATTGTTGATTTTGCTGTTGCCGAAGATGCGATCGGCATTCGCGGCATCTGGACGTTCGAGGATTTGTCCTTCGAGCAAACTGATGGTAACACGATCGTCTCTTTGGGCGGCGCAACCCTAGCAACGTTGGTGGGGGTAGACGAGGCTTTGAGCAGCGACAATTTCGTGATGCTTTAAAGTCAAAGTTGTAGGGGACTTGCGGGTTATAGCAGGCGACAAGTTAATTAGGACACTGCGTGAAATGGGGCAGAAAAGGCAGGGGAGGCAGGGGGAAAATGCACGCTCGGTATTTTTGGTGTCCGTGCCCATAGTGGCGACTGCTATAATAACTCGTCTCGGCTTTGTTGCACGAGTGCAGTGCAGCAGAAATAACTGACCCACTCTCAACCAGTGAAAGCTGTGTGTACTAGTCATTTTGCATTTTTAATGACCCGTAGCGGCACTAGTACAAGGCGGCGGGAGTCTAACTACCATTTCTCTAATCGAGTGTCCCGATCGTGGTGTATCCGGCGGAACTAATGGTGGGTGAATTCCCGCCCTCGTGTACTAGTCCCTTCCTCCTTCCTCAAGCCGGATTCAACACCAACAACCGCACCGACTGGCGAAACTCGGCATCGAGATAGCGGTAGCGAATGGGTTGCCACTCCTGCCAGAGTTGCCACTGTTCCAGCCGCATTTGTTCCGCGACGGTGGGCAATGCCCGAGCAATATCGCATTCGAGTTGCTTCTCTAGAAATTCCCGCAGCACGGCCTGGTCTTGCATTTGACCGAGTAACCCTTGAATGTGCTTAAACTCTCGGGTTTGTGTTGTATAAGCTTCGTCGTAACAATCCACAAACACTTCCGTTTGATACCGCACCCGCTTCACCTGCTTGCGTAAATCGTGCAGGCTGGCACTTTCACGATCGATTTGCTGGAGCATTCCGATAACATTTGCCACACTCCCACCGTTCAACTCGCTGCCTTGGGTTGTTCCCACCCACCAACCCGGATGCAAAAATAGTTGAGCGAGCAGAGGAAGGAGCAAATCGGGCAGCGCATCTCGAACCGGAAGAACGGCCATTGCTTTATGTGCGGGACGATCGAGCCAATTTTGCAGGCTGCGAACGAGTCGATCGAAGCGATCGCCTTTCAGGGCTTTTTCGAGTTGGCGAAAGTCTTGGACTCGCTGTTTTTTTAAGCGGTCGAGAACGCTATCCAAACGTTTGCCTTCTTTCCCGCTTAAATTCGGTCGGTAACGGGTAACGAGTTCTTGTTGCAGAACATCTAAATCCCTAACTGCCCCCAAAACATTAACAGTTTTACGAATTCGTCGAGCGCTTGCCTCCTCGGGTAATTGTAAGACTCGATCGAATACGGAAATTGCCGTTCGCAACCGTCGAAAACCAATCCGCATTTGATGTAAAGGTTCGGTATCGCTATCTTTGAGAACTTGTTTCTTGTGTTTGATGCACTTTTTTAAACTACGCCGGATTTCGCGATTGGCATAGTCTCCTAATGTCAATATTGAGGTTGATATCTGTGTTTTCATGATAGTTTAAGCTCGCGTGCTATCTACGTTAAACTCGCTCGATCTTTTTTCGTTAAATACAAATAAAAAATCACACTTCAAAATATCTATCATTTTTGCGATCGTTCCAGAGTTCAATAGCATTTTTCGGTGTCGATTGTATCTGAAAATTTGAAGAGAGGCTGCGATGCCAAAGAGAGTCTTTTCGACAATCGACTACCGTGCGGATAATCGTGTAATCTATTATATTATTTTGAACTTAGAAATCAAAGTCCTCTCTAGCTCCGTTCTTTACCTCGAAGAGAGTTACAATAAATTCGCACTATTTTTCTTCAAGCCTCAAGGTAAGTTTTGAAAGATTGAAAAATTTCAAAAAATTGGATATTTTAGCGCTCGGATTTTTTGAATGATATCAACATTGTCTCGACTTACTTTAGACCGTATAATATCTAAATTGTAAATTACAAACCGTTCGTTTTTATGTAAATCTTATAAACGTCAGTTCGGGTTTAAAAATGCTTGCAGAAGCGAGAAGCAAAAGATAAGTTGGTCTACCTTGTCCCTAGATCGAATTCTGAATATTTTAAAGATAAAGATGCGATCGCAAACAAGGAGACCTGAAATTATAATTCTCTAAAAAAAAGTCTTTCCAAAAGATCGTGAGAAAGGTTCCAGATAAAAAAATTAGATGGTTAATATCTTCAGATCTAACCTAGAGAATCAATCTTTACTTGTTGCTGTTGAATCTTTGCGCTCTCTTTACCCAGTCAGCAATAAACCTCAAGACAATGAATACAGCGCGATCTCACCTCCCCTTTCATTTCCTGGCAGGGGAGGTTTCTTTCAATGTGGATCTATTTGGATATGTCCGATAACCGGGGTTTCCATCCTGCAGCCGCTCGACCTCAATAACGAGTGAAAAGGGAGTAATTGGGAAATCCTTCTCCACTTTCAGGAAAATTTATGAATTCTCCCTCTCGAAAACCGAGTGACAGGAGCTTTGAAGTCTATAATATGATTATTCTATGGGTGCAAAATTTCAGATACCAATTCTCAGAGGGCACATTATGGCTAAGCAGAAAAAGTGGCTAAAGGAGTCTCTTGTTTCTATTCTTACCAGCATCGGTCTGCTCGCAGGTACGAGCTGGTTCTATCCCGCGAGATCGGTGACCTTTGAAGCCCCGAACGATGCGTCTCCTCGTCGTTCTACGGGTGGCGCATCTCGGGGAACCATTAAATTTCTTCCCCCTGCAGCTGCTTATCCCAATGTAGAAAGAGGCGATGTGACTCGCGGGGAAACGGTTTTTGAAACCAATGGAGCGAATGCACCCACCCGAACCACTGGAGGTGCATCTCGCGGGGAAACGGTTTTTGAAACCAATGGAGCGGATGCACCCGCCCAAACTACTGGAGGTGCATCTCGCGGGGAAGTTACCTTTGAAACACCCGGTCGCGAATCACCGAACACAACTTCGGGAGCGAGTTCTAGAGGCGAGCAGTACTTCGTGACCGCTCTGATTCCCAATACCAACCACGGTCGCACGGTTTCCGAGCGCCCCACCTTCTACATCTACATGCCAGCGACCTCAGTCAAGCAGGTCTTTTTCAGCCTGCAAGACGAAGATCGCAACAGCTACTATCAAACCACTTTGCCCATTGCTAACCGCAAAGGTATTATTAGTTTTACGCTGCCCGACGAAGCTCCGCCCCTCGAAGTTGGCAAACATTACGAATGGTATTTTGTCACCCTCGAAGGAGATCGGTTGCGTCCTGACTCTCCGAGTATTTCGGGGTGGATCGAGCGGATCGAACCCGATCGATCTCTTGCGGCTCAAGCAAGTGCGGGAACGTCATTAGAGCTGGCTGCATCCTACGGTCGGCAAGGTGTTTGGTACGATACTCTGACCACTTTGGTGGAACTCAAGCGTTCGGAACCCGACAATAATAACTTAGTGTCTGAATGGACGGAGTTGTTAGAACAAGTCGGTTTGGGTGATTATGCGGCTAATCCGATTTTGGTAACCGAACCCCTAACCGAGTAGTTTCAAAAATTGGTCAATGTGGCTTAAGCTCAAACAACTCCTTAGAGAGTGGCGGGGAGTGCTCGTCATCGCCCCCAGTGTCGCCGGCTGCGCGATCGCTGGGGGTGCTTTAGGTTGGTTTCAGATTTTAGAATGGGCAACGTTCGATCGTTTTTTTGAGTTGAGATCGCAAGAATCGGTTGACGAGCAAATTGTCATCGTCACTATCGATGAGGAGGATATCTCCCAAGTTGAGAATTGGCCGATTCCCGATGAAGTCCTCGCCCAACTGATAGAGAATATTGCCACGCGGCAGCCGGCTGCCATCGGCGTCGATCTCTATCGCGACTTGCCAGAGCCTCCCGGTCACGAGCGATTGGTGGAGATTTTCAAAAACACGCCCAATCTGATTGGGGTTGAAAAAGCCATTGGAGAACCAGCGGAACAAGTTGGACCTCCCCCCGCTTTAGAGGAAGCCAATCAAGTCGCATTAGCCGATCTGGTCGAAGATGCCGATGGAAAAATTCGCAGGGCACTAATTTACGCTCAGGGAAAGCCTGGGTTCGGAACGCGCTTAGCTCTAGACTATTTGTCATCGAGGCACCAGCTCGAACTCGAGTTTGCCGATCGGGAGAAAAAATACTACCGTTTGGGGAAAGCACTCTTTATTCCCCTCATCGGAAATGAAGTCCCTTATAAAGGACTGGGGCACGATTTCGGCGGCTATCAAATTTTTTTAAACTACCGAGGGGGGGTGAATCGTTTTACACGAGTGTCGATGAGGGAAGTACTCTCTGGTGGCTTCGATCCCGAATTAATGCGCGATCGTATTGTCCTGATCGGGCCCACCGCAGAGAGCACCAATGACTTTTTCTTCACCCCGTATCCAGGGAAAATGCCGGGTGTTGAAGTTCACGCCCATATTATCAGTCAAATTTTGGGTGCGGCTTTAGAAGGTCGTCCGTTTTTGCAAGCGTGGAATCACAAGCAAGAAGGGGTATGGGTTCTACTTTGGTCTGCCGTGGGTGCGATCGGGAGTTGGGTGCTGTTACAAGCCAATCGATTTGGCAAAACATTCTTTTTCGTCAGCACGATTCTCGTCATTTCTGGCTCGGTACTCAGTCTAGTCGCCTTCGGCTACGTGGCATTTTTAATGGGTTGGTTCGTTCCGGTTATTTCACCGACCTTAGCTGTTTTTCTTTCGGCCGTTATTGCCACGAACTACCATAGTTATTGGCAACTCAAAAGTGCGAACGCTCGGCTGGCTGCTACCAATCTCCAACTCGAGGATGCGAACGATCGCCTCAAAGAATATTCTCAGACCCTCGAAGCGAAAGTCAGCGAGCGAACTCGGGAATTGCAAGTCGCCAAAAAGCTTGCCGATACCGCCAACTCAGCCAAAAGTGAATTCTTGGCCAATATGAGCCACGAACTGCGCACTCCCCTCAATGGGATTTTGGGATACGCTGAAATTTTGCAACGGGATCGAGCCGCCACATCCAAACAACAAGATGGTCTCGGGATTATTCATCAGTGCGGTTCCCACCTACTGACTTTAATTAATGACATTCTCGATCTGTCTAAAATTGAAGCGCGAAAACTCGAACTCCACCCCCACGAATTCCATTTTTCATCTTTTTTAAAAGGGGTGGCGCAAATTTGTTCCATCAAAGCCGAACAAAAAGGTATTTCGTTTTCCGAGCAGTTCGACCCCAATTTACCGGCCGGAATCCGAGCGGATGAAAAACGACTGCGTCAAGTACTCATCAACCTTTTGGGAAATGCAATCAAGTTTACCGAGACCGGAGGTGTAACCCTCAAAGTTCGAGATATCGGTAGTGCTTCCCCAGCACCCGAGGAAGACCGGGAAAATCCTCATACCTCCTATCGACAGATTCGCATTCAGATTGAAGATACGGGAGTGGGTATGAGTCAAGCACAAATCCAAAAGATTTTCTTGCCCTTCGAGCAAGTGGGAGATACGAAAAAACAATCGGAAGGCACGGGGTTGGGACTCGCCATCAGCCAAAAAATCGTGCAGATGATGGACAGCGAACTCAAAGTGACCAGCCAGCCGAACGAAGGCAGTACGTTTGAGATCGATTTGGTTTTACCCGTTGCCCGAGACTGGATTGAGGACTCTGCTAAGCCCGATCGTCAAAAAATTATTGGCATTGAGGGAAAGCAACCGAAGATCTTACTCGTGGACGATAACTGGCAAAATCGATCGGTTGTGGTGAACTTACTCGAGCCGATCGGAATTAATATTGTGGAAGCGACCAACGGTCAAGAAGGATTGGATAAAGCACAAGAATTCCTTCCCGATGTCATTGTGACTGATGTTACGATGCCCGTGATGGACGGATTTGAAATGATCGGGCGAATCCGGTCTCTATCCGAACTTAAAGAGGCGATCGTTATTGTATCTTCTGCAAGTGTCTTCGAATCCGATCGCCAAGCGGCATTGGATGCGGGAGGAGATAGCTTTTTACCCAAACCCGTCTCCATCGACGAACTTCTGGCGACCTTAGAAAAGGCCATGGGCTGCAAGTGGATTTATGAAGAATCCGTTGTTCCCTCTCCCTCTCGGGAATCTTCGAGTTCAAACGGTCATGGCACCCAAACACCGACAACCGTACCCAGTCGCGAGATTTTGCAGAAGCTAGAGGATCTCGCCCGACGGGGGAATATCAAAGCCATCGAACGGGAAGTTAACGAACTCGAATTGGGCGATATAACTTTAGAGCCATTTGCCAGCCAAGTTCGCCGACTGACGAAAAGTTTCCAAGTCAAAAAAGTTCAAGAACTCATTCAATCTTATCTGACACCCACTTGACCGGCAGCTTAGGGACTTGCCAAAAAATAAGATACCAGCTTGCTAACAATTTGCTTTAGGGGTCAACGACCGTTGACCCCTACGGTTGGTCTGTTATTTTCCCGCAGATCCCTTAGCCATTATCTATTCAAGCTCTCGATGTCAGCGTCAGCGATATAAGGGGAAAGAATCGCTGGCATTCGCGATTTGAGTACCAATGCTTGATAGATCGTAGCAGCGACTTCGGCGCGACGAATGCTTGCCAGGGGGTTGAGGCGTTGGCGGTGGGGATGGTTGACGACGAGTCCGTGTTGGGTGGCAGCGGCGATTGCTCTAGTGGCGTAGGATGGGATTTGGTTGCGATCGAGGTAAAATTCGAGGATATCGGTATTGTCGGCCACTAAAACCAAACCGCTGACAAGCGCTACCAAGGCTTCAGTACGAGTTAGATTTTTCTGGGGTCGGAAGGTTCCGTTGGGGAAGCCGGAAATAAAGCCCATGCGGGTGGCTTTGGTAATGGCATCTGCCCCCCAAAAGTCTGACGATACGTCGAAAAAGTCGATCGGTTCGGATTTGAGGGGGAAATCGAAGGTTTTAGCGACGATGGCAGCATATTCGGCGCGGGTGAGGTTGGCTTGGGGTCTGAAGGTGCGATCGCCAAATCCCTGCAGGTATTCTTTCTCGAACAGGGGTTGAATGAATTCTTGCGCCCAATGTTCGCGAATATCGGTGAGTTGGGTGGGCGTGAGTATCGGCAGAGGGGAAGTGGGCTTTGAAGAAGGAGGAATGACTAAATCGGCTTCAAATTTCCTCATCTTGGCGGCGGCTTCTGGGTTGGGTTGCCCGTAAATGCGCGGAAGCTGCCCGGTTTTGACGAGCACTTTGCGGACTTCGAGGTTGGTAATCTCGGCGAGGTTGCGGTTTTCAATGAGGGCGATGGCGCTGGCAATTCCGAGTCCTTGGGCCACGGCAACGTTAAATTCGACGATCCGTCCGGCAGAAGAAGCGTAGCCTTCAAATCCCGAGGCGGGACTGACGACGGCGAGGTTGGGAACATCGCGGATTTGGGCGTGGCGAATCCCGACGTTGAAGATGGGCTTGGTATGGAAGCCGACTCGACTGTATCCTTTTTCTCGTCCTTTTGCTCCCAAGCCGGTAATGCCACCCCGGACGTCGAAGTGGTAGCTGAAGCTGGCGAGGGCTTCGGAGTCGGGAACCCCTCCTTCGAGCATTTTCGTTCCCGTGAGGGGTTCGACGACTCCGGTAACGTTCCCTGCATGGCGGATGTAGAGTTCGGTGGCGGGTTTGACCGATGTTGCCCCCATCGCTTTTTTTATCCAAGTGGCAACCCAGTCCATTTCTTCTTCCATGGCGGGGGTGGGTTTGGCTCCGGTTCGGGCGAGTTTTTCGGCTTCGGTTCCGTTGACGTAAAACAGAAGAGAATTCCAGGAGAGTCGTTCTTGGGGTAATACGGCGACGTTGCCGTTATCGAATACCGATCCGGTTTCGGCCAAAGACCATTTTTTCTGGCGGAAAGAGTGGTAGGCGATGCTCAGGGCACGACTGCGGATATCGACGAAGTCTTTGGCTTGGTAGAGGGTTTTAAGTCTGCCTGCCGCGTCGAATAGGTCTCCTCGGAGAATGGTGGCAAGTTCGGCGGCGAATCCGGCGGCAATATCCAACCAATGCTGGGCTTCTAAATCGCGAGGGTTGGAGAAGCGGGTAAGGGAGGAGGTTTCGACTTGTTTGAGGGTGGGGATGCTCAGACCTTCGGTTTGGAAGCAGAGGGTGACGGGAAGTTCCGATTCTGGCAAGCCGAAGGTTTCGTAGCCTTTGAGTTTGCGGACTCCGGCAAATTGGGCGAGTTCGGCGTTGACGGTGGCATCGATAAATTGTTTGCCCCAGTAGGTGTCGCCGCGCCGGAGTTTAATGCCGGTGAGGAGGGAGTTTTCGACGATCGTCGATTCGATGCGGACGTTACTGAGAATTTGCGCGCCGACTTGCCCCAGCATCCAGCGCGCGGCGGCATCACCTTTTTTCGGGTCGAGGGCGATCCAGTCTACTTCGGCCCGTTTGAGAAATTCTTTGTAGATGTTTGCCGGATCGCCGAAGGTGGGTAAACCCATCGATTGTAGGAAGTTCCAGTCTAAGCTCGATCGATCGAGGTATGCCAGTTCGCCGCGTACCAGGGTTCCGCCGAGTCCGTCCTTGGCGTTGCTTTTAACCATCAGCAGGGTACGGGGATATTGCCGCATTCGCCGGTAGTATTCTCTCGCGGCACTGACGAGTCCGAGGATGCCGGGAACTTCATCGCCGTAGACGATCAGATCGTATGTGTTGGAGGGGTTTGCCACGATCGATACCTTTTTGATTCGCTAGGATTAGTTTAGCAAAGGGGGTCTGGGGATTCGGGGATGGCGATCGCTTTTTTTAGATTAGATAAAAAGCGATCGGAAGGCGATAAATCGTAAAATTACAAACGTACAAGGTCAATGAATCACTTCAGTGAAAAAATGAATTCTCTTGGATACGACAATTTAGTACATCAAGAGAAAGAGTTTACAAAAGGTAAAATGTTTAAACTTGAAGAAATTCTACAGGCAAAATTACCAACGCAATATCGTCAGTTTCTTCTAGACTATGGTGGCTGTGCAATCGCAATCGAAGAATATGTTGTTGTGGATTACATTGAAAAAAATCCAAGAGATGGGGATGAATGTCTAGTTGAGGTATTTTTTGGAATCCCACTAGATACTGCCAGCGATAAGCAAAAACTCTACGATCTGTTTGGAGAATACTATGGCTATCTTGGTATAATACCTTCTAACTTATTACCGATTGCCACCTCATGCGGTAATATTATTTGTATATCTTTTCAAGGAACAAATAAAGGTAAAGTGTACCTTTGGGAACATGAAGAGGAAGAAATGACAGCGGCAGGAGAACCTTGTACTTATAGTAATGTTTATCTTATCTCCCATTCATTTAAAGAGTTTATAAAATCTTTAAAAATTCAAACTGAGGAGGAATTTCTGGAGTCTTTATAGATTTGCAATAGGTTCTACGGTCTACTCGTATACAGGGCAATCGGCGTTATCGATAGATTGCTAAATGGAAGCCGTATCTAACTCATAAATTACGAGAGAGTCGATCGTAACTCTTCCACATCTGCAATACTCAATCCCGTCGTTTGGGCGATCGTTTCATCGTCAAGGCGATCGAGCAGTTGTCGGGCAATGGCGAGCTTGGCTTCTCGCTGTCCTTGTTGGCGACCTTGCTCTAGCCCCTCTTCTAACCCTTCTTCACGACCTTCTTCACGACCTTCTTCACGACCTTCCTCACGGCCTTCCTCACGACCTTCTCGACGACCTAATGCGATCGCCCCTTGTTGGTCGTAGATAAACATTTCTCGACGTTCCAAATCTTCAACTTCCTCCCGGCTTAAATTTGCTTGGTTGGCAATGGTAAAGGCTTGATGAATTTCGGGAATGCTATCTAAAGGCTCGGGAGTCTCGGTGAGGCTGCGAGCGCATTTCATAAAGTAAATCCACTTATCGGTTAGGGTTTCGAGTTCGGGTACATCCTTGGTAAATTTAGGCAATTCGATGAAGATTAAATCGATGTCATTTTCGGGATACTTAAAATTTGCCGTTTCTTCTTTGTAACAAAATCGCGAAAGGAAGCGATCGCTTTGTTCGAACATCACAAAGTCGGTAATGGTTAAGGCCACCACGGGTTTTAGCATCCGATAACCTTCCCCAGACTTTAATTGAAAGGCATAGGTTTTGGCGGCGTTGAATAATACTCGTTTGCCAAAGGATTCTACGTTAAGAACCTGCATTTCGATGATGACGATCGTGCCATCCTTGAGTTTGGCTTTGACATCGAGATAGGTATCTTTTAATCCTTGGACTTTTGGAGCGAGGTTGGGGTCGATAATTTCTAAGTCTTCGATGGTCGAATGACCTTCA
The DNA here is from genome assembly GCF_015207075.1 of Zarconia navalis LEGE 11467. Classification (GTDB taxonomy): domain Bacteria; phylum Cyanobacteriota; class Cyanobacteriia; order Cyanobacteriales; family Geitlerinemataceae; genus Zarconia; species Zarconia navalis. Next base: position 210 of record NZ_JADEXN010000114.1, on the reverse strand, counting down.
TAGATTAAAGCATTGAGAAAACTAATGAGAATGTCTTTACTTTGGGGGGAACCGAATATTTTTTTGAAGGCATAATCGGTTTTTGGGTTGATAAATATCATCGGACAAGGGATGTGGGGAGCGGGTGGGTTGAAGCGGGGCGATCGCAATTTAAAATTGTTTAGCGTACAAAAAATAGATATAGCTTCGCCCTTTGGTGCAGTTTACCAC
>NZ_JADEXN010000113.1 GCF_015207075.1 Zarconia navalis LEGE 11467 | reverse complement strand
GCTTTAATAATCAGAACGTATGCCAGTGCTAAAAGAGAGATACCAACGACAGAACCTGTCAGCCAGCGACCGATTTTGACATGTTCTCGACCGACGACGGGGGGAATTGTACTTTTTTCTCCCGAGGTGACTTGTAAGCGTCTCTGGCGGGTTTGCCATGCCATATTGACCACCATGCCAACGATCGGATACACAATGGCAACAGCGATCGCGGGATGTACGAGGCGGAGAAGATCTTTTGTATCCATGTTGTCTTTTGATAGTAACAGTTCGAGTTAAATTAATTTAAAAGACTCTACTCTAAATATTTTTCTGTGGTTCTATCTACATTCCATTCTCTAAAATTTTAATATCGAGAGGCATAAAATCCGATGGTGCGGAATCATCCATCGCTTCTCGAGCGCCCAAAGTCGCGTAACCGAAAGTCACATCGAACTCCCGACACCAAATTGCCACCGAACCATACTCGCTCACATCCGTACCTTCTGGAATTTCGTAACGCTGAGTGCCACTTTTGGCTTGCAGTTCGCCGAGGCTGATATAGTTATCTCGTTCGTAACTTTCGGGGACAGCATCGTCGTGCAGCAGCACGAAAAGATCGGGGCCATCATCTGTCTTGAATTCTTCATCTAATTCGATATAAGAAATACCATTCTCCACAATAAGATGTGCCATTCCGGTTGTTTTGTGAGCGGCTTCAATGAAATCTCCTTCAAGCAAAGGTTGCTCTTTCATCAGAGAAATAGTCTCGGCTCGAACCGTCGGCTGATGAAGGAATGCAGTCCCCGCAATGCCAAGGATAATTGTTGAGATGAGGCTGAATCTTGCTAAGGGAGAAATTTTCATTTTGGGATATGTCTTAACGTTTATTTGTATTCATGGTTAGTATAAAGGGCAATATGCGATCGGGAAGTTAAATTTTAATGAGAGATACTTGAAAAAGTTCTTGAATTGTTTTAGTTAACTTTTATTCCGAATTCTTGACAGGCTGCCATAATCCCTAATAGGTATCTCTCAAGATTAGCTGGGTTTGAGTCTCTTGCTGTTGCTCGATTTGGGGTATCGCCTCCTCAGATGGACTAAAGAAAAAGATATTCTTTGAAGCTCCAGTAATTGCGGGTACACCTTCATCTAAGAATAACTGGACGCTTACGTCATCTTCTATTAGATAACTCAATGGTTAAGCGTAGGATGTGTTAGACGGCGATAACATCGGCTTGAAAATTAGATGTAAACAATCCCTCGTAACGCATCGAGAGTATAGGATGTGAGATAGATCGCTAGATCGCAGATTTAGCTCCCCCCTAAATGCTTACAGATTGATATGAAAACTGGACGCAAGGAAGAATTTGATAATTGGTTCGAGTCTGCTTTGGATTATTTGAAAGGGCAGTATATCAATCTCGATTTGTGGCTGAGTACAGAATCACTCGAAACCAAACACTGGCATCGGCTTTGGCGAATTTTTGAAAACTGCATCGAACAAAACCACCAGGGAGCAAAAGAGTATCTCATAGATTTTTAAGAGTCTATTCATGCAGCAGGGGAAGTAATTTTAGATGCTCAGAAGACTAATTACAGCGAACTGAATTGGGAAGTTAAAATGGAGCACTATATGAACTCTGGTAACTATGATTAAGACTAGCATCCGAAACTAATCGGAGAAGCGAGAAAAGCGATCGGGAAGTTTTGCTCCCTCCAACTTTGCCCCGGTTAAATCCACACTCTCCAAATTAGCCCCTCGTAAATTGGCATTCGTCAGATCTGCGTTTTTTAAAAAAGTTCCCCGCAAATCGGCATTGGTTAAATCCGCCCCTCTCAAATTGGCATTACTCAAATCGAGACTGCGCAAATCTTGCCCGCTTAAATCGCATCCCGGACAATTAGAAATATAGCGGGTTGTTGGAGAATCAGAACTCAAAAATACCCAACCTATTCCAGTAATTATTGCCATACTCAGGGCAGCAAGGCTTGCAATGGCAGCAGGTTTGAGGTTTCGGCGTTCGATGGCGTGTAATGCTTTGAGGGCAACCGCAGCGTTCGGGTAGCGATGCTTGAGATTGGGGGTAACCATCTTCTCCAACCAAGCAGCAAACCGGGAATCGAGGTGAGGAACTAAATGACGAAATTTGACCCGGTTGCTATTATCGATTAACTGTCCCGCTTCCATGGATGGTGTTCCTGTCAGGCAGCAAATCAGCGTCATTCCCAGGCTGTAGAGATCGGAAGCCGGGGTAAGTTTGCGGTTAAAGAGTTGTTCGGGGGGCATAAATCCCAGCGTCCCCTTAATCACGCTGCTGGCAGCCATTTCACCGCTGTCGGGACGAGCAAATCCGAAGTCGATTAAGTATACTCGGAGGGGGTTTCCCGACTCGATGAGGAGATTTTCCGGCTTGATATCGCGGGGAATAATCGGGGGTTCTTGCTGTTGTAAATAAACAAGGATTTCGAGAACTGCAACGGCAATTTGTTTAACTCGTTCGGGGGGAAAGGGGCGATCTGTTTTTAGGTGGGGTGCGTCTTTATATTCCTGTACCAAACAGAAGCCGTCGGGGGTTTCAAAAGAGTCGAGATACTGGGGAATTTGGGGATGGTTGAGTTGTTGGAGGAGGGCGATTTCTCGATCGTGGGCTTGATATTCCGACCAATTCGCCCCCTCGCGGGCAAACTGGAATTGTTTGATAACTACCGGTTGTTGGCGATCGCATTCCGTTGCCAGGTAAGTGACTCGTCCCCCCATGCGGTTAGTACCGAGAGGGCGATCGATTTCGTAACCGCGATCGGAAAATTTTTGGGTTTCTAAGCTATCCATTGGAAAAATATTAGATATTAGATTTTAGATTTTAGATTTTAGATTTCTGGCATTTTCCCACGTGAGTCAATTGTAGGGTGGGCAGTTTTCATAACCGAAATTCAACGTTTTTAACAACATCAAACTGCCCACCAATCTCGAGGAGATTCCATCTTTATTCGGACTTGTACGTACGCGCACCGATTGAGTCGCTGTGGTGCACTTCGTTCCTCAACATACCCTACACAATCTACACAATCTGTTGCTAATTCTGCCATTACCCACCCCAAAACAACGCCTACTTCACCAATTTTTCGCTACTTTGAATCAACCGGATAAACTCCGCCCGGTAGCCATCAAGATCGACTCCTTGAGACTCTTGCGCCAAGTTTAACGCCTGTTCCAAACTCGCATCTCCTTTATAAGGCGAATCCCGCAAAATCATGCCGTAGCTGGCAACAGCGGCGGCAAACTTGAGGTTCTCCGAAGCCGTCTCGAAACTTCCGCCCTCATCGGCAACCGTAGAAGAGAGTAGTTGAGATTCGCTGCCTTGGGGTTCTTTATAGCGTAAATTCACCTGCATCAAAGCGTTATCTTCAAAAGAGATATCGGGGTTCGGTTCCGGGGCTGGATTCTCGGCAACTTCCACATCCAAGGGGGCGCCCACGGGAATTACCTCGTAGAGTGCCGTAACGGTATGTCCCGCCCCCAGTTCCCCGGCATCTTTGGTATCGTCTTCAAAATCCTGAGTTTGCAACCGCCGATTTTCGTAACCGATGAGGCGATAGGCTTGAACTTTTTCTGGGTTGAACGCCACTTGAATTTTCACATCTTTGGCAATGGTAAGTAGCGTTCCACCCATTTCCGTCACCAAGACTTTTCTCGCTTCCAACTCGTTATCGATATAGGCGTAGTTGCCATTCCCTTTATTCGCGAGTTTTTCCATTTTCGCGTCTTGCAAGTTGCCACTGCCAAATCCGAGAGTGGTGAGAAACACGCCTTTGTCCCGTTCCCCTTCAATCAGCTTCACCAATTCCGTATCGCTGGAAATGCCGACGTTGAAATCCCCATCGCTGGCGAGAATGACGCGATTGTTGCCCGCTTCGAGGAAGTTTTCCTGGGCGAGTTTGTAGGCGAGTTGGATGCCTTCGCCGCCTGCCGTCGAACCGCCCGCATTCAGGTTATCGATCGCCTCTAAAATCGTTTCTTTCTCGCTACCGGGAGTCGGAGGCAACACCACGCCAGCCGCCCCGGCATAGACGACAATACTGACGCGATCTTCGGCATTTAACTCGTTGACGAGCATCCGAAATCCCGATTTGAGCAGGGGCAATTTATTCGGATCGTTCATCGAACCGGAAACATCAAACAAAAAGACGAGGTTGCTGGGGGGCAGATTTTCCGAAGCGATTTTTTTCCCTTGCAAGGCGATGCGAACCAGTTGATGTTTGGAGTTCCAGGGGGTGGCGGCGGTTTCTGTATCGATAGAGAAGGGGCGATCGTCCGTGGGTTGGGGATATTCGTAGGTGAAGTAGTTAATCAGTTCTTCAATGCGAACGGCATCTTTGGGGGGACGCTGGCCGTTATTGATGAAGCGGCGAAGGTTGCTGTAGGAGGCGGTATCGACATCGATCGAGAAGGTAGATAGGGGATTGCTGCCAACCAACTCGAAGGGGTTATCTTCGATCGCATCGTAGGTTTCCCCGCTGGTGGGTTCTGCGGGTTCTGGGGCGGCTTCGGGTTCGACGGGACTTTCAGCGCTTTTGGAGAATTGTTGTTGCGGTGGGGGTGCGCTAGCGGTTTCTGCACGATCCGCGCCGCTGTGTTGCGCGCCGCAACCTGCGAGAAGGGCAGCTAGTCCCAAAAATGCGATCTCTTTTACTCGAAAGGGTTTCATCCCATACCTCCAAATACCTTGCCGACTTTCGACTAAGATAGCTCAGGGATTCGGGAGGAGATGCTGGCGTTTCGGTTTTGGTAACGGTTAGAGGTGATGTGGATTTTCAATTAGACCCGAAATCCGTCGTTCCAGTGCATGGTTTGACGCTCTTATCTGACTTCAGCGAATTGGTTGGCAATTGCATCCACGACTAGTTGTAGCGGTTCGCGGATGCAATCGGTCAAAGATGAACGAAATGAGTTGACCGCACAGGAGATGGAAATCGTAGCGAGATCGGCCAGAGACAATGGTGAATATGAATCGCCTGTGAGCGAAAGCACACAGTGCTCCGCAGATTCGATGGCCCACATGCCAGGTTCGTTGAACCAAAAATTCTCGTAGTCGTCGTGATACCAATGTAGTTGTTTCGTTAGATCGACCGTCTGTTGTGCGTTCGATTTATGTTCTTGTATGGGATTATCCAACCAAGTTGCGACGGCAGCAAGCTGCTTGTTTGGCGGCTGAGAATCGAGTATTGATTCACAAGCAATGTTGGGTGATTCAGCCAACCATTTGTCCCAGTATAATTTTGACGTTTGAGCCGCAGCAAAGGTTGCCACAACAAGATGACGATGACTACTCGTCGCAAGTTGGTTCATCCACTGCTGCAAGTTTACAAGCATAGGCCTAGGACCAAGCCACGAATCATCTGCATCGTGCGTCTTCGCAAGCCAATCAAAGTCTGGAATCCGTCCGAAAGCTGGCATCAAACCATTACGAGATCGCTGATTATTCGACTGCACATCACTTCACGATCGACAAACGCTCTTTTCTTCATTGCTGTTTGGGACGGACTTCAAATTCAGAACGTGTACGGAAGAAGCAGACATCAAACTCGATAAAGAAATTCGCTTGCCCCAAGATTAAAGGTACACTGGTTGCTTGTGTCCAAGCAAATGCCAGGTTAACCCTTGGGAACGAACTGACTTGAGCGTTAACAACAACTGCGCGAGCTTCAAACTGAGCCAAGTTCCCCGCCAATACAACCGAGATCGTTTCCTTCTCCCAGATTAAACCCAGTTGCTGTCCCACCTCATAGGGTAAAACATTAACGCTCGCACCTGTGTCCAATAAACCTTCGACGTTCGAGGATCGATCGTTAGAAATAAGCGTCAAAGGTAAGTATGGCATTCGATCTACCATACCAAGGCTACGATCGATGATTTTGTAGGGAAATCTTTTAGCGTCAACCATTCTCTTCAGGTTGCTTTGTAGCCAAGAGATTCATCAGAACATTAGCAGCCTCAGAGCAATTGTATGGCGACCAGACCGGATATTCTCGGTTCTCAACCAAGAAGTTAGCATCTTCTTCTTTGACCAGTTCTGTTGCCAGAAATTGCATTAACCGAAGTTTGTCAATTTTTGGCAGCACCTGAATTTGTGATATGAGTTCAGCTAATGACATTTGATAATCTCCTCGCCTAGGGTTTCATGAAAGAAAACGATCGCCTTCTATTAGATGTATAAAGGCGATACTAATATAACTACGATCGCAAATAATATATTAATTTATTACCTAAAAGCTGGTGACAAGATTTGAACTTGCGACCGGCTGATTACAAATCAGCTGCTCTACCACTGAGCTACACCAGCACACACTCCATGATAACCGATCGGAATCGATCGGGGCAAGGGAAGCTTTGAGGCGATCGGGAGGAAAAACGATTGAGAATCGATCGTCTGCGTCTGTGCTTCTTGGGTCTCCTCTAACCTAAAATATCTTAACGAGGAAGAACGTCATCTAACTGTAGCTGTAACGCAGGAAAGAGCGGCGAAGCAACGGCCTCTCCCGATCGATACTGTTTCTGGCGATACTCGTCTCCATCCAATTGACAGACAGTGAATGTCGGCTGTTTGGGTTTGCCGATAAAGGCGATGCCACCGAGTCCGCGAAAATCGACAATCCAGTATTCCGGTATCCCCAGCAGCGCGTATTCTTCGACCTTACGAGCGTAATCGGTTTCCCAGTTGGTGCTGACCACTTCAACAACGAGCTTAATAGAACGTCCCAGGGTAATAACAGGTTCTCGCTGCCAAAGGGGTTCGCTCCCCAAAACGGTTTCATCGAGAACGATGACATCGGGACGGCGCGCGGTGGCTGCATCGGCAAAGGGTTGAATCAGGCAAGTGCGAGGAATAAACCAGGGAAGCCGAGCATCGAGAATCGCCATGCCAATGCGAACGGCGAGTTTTCCGCCAACGGCTTCGTGGGGGCCTGTCGGTTCCATATCGATGAGTTCTCCATCGGCGAGTTCGTAACGGGGGTTATCGCTGTATCGATCGATGAATTCATCAACGGTAAGCAGTTTTGTGGGGGTGTACGGCATTTTTTCTCGTAGTGTTTCTTCCTACCTTGACAGACACACTTCTACTTATCCTCTCCGCGTCCGGAGCGTCCTCGTATCTTTTTGAGGCTGTCCAAGGGCTTTGCCATTCAATAAAATACCTCCCTCGGTCAAAATATGTGGGTAGGGGTCAAGCGCGCAGCCATGCCGTTCGCGTAGCGTCTCCGCAGGAGATAGGCTATACGGCTGTTGACCCCTACGACTGGTATATTATTTTCCCGCACTTTCCAACTACACCGAAGCGGGTTCTTGGCCCGACACCACCGGCGCGATCGCACTTAACTTCAAGTCCGGACAATCCCCCTCAGTTTGAGCGACGTTCCACTCGTTCCGAAACAGCAGTACCGGACGGTCCCAGCTATCTTTGACGGCAACGGTATTGAACAAGCGACCGGCTTTTTCCAGGGCTTCCCAACCCCCCGTCACCCACCGGGCAACAGAAAAAGGTAACGGTTCCAAGCGCGTTTCCACGCCGTACTCGTTCTGCATCCGGAACTGCACCACCTCGAACTGAAGCTGCCCCACTGCGGCCAAAATCGGGTCGCGTTTGGATTCATCCACCGAATACATAATTTGCACCGCCCCTTCTTCGCGCAACTCGGCAACTCCTTTGCGGAACTGCTTGAATTTGGAGGGGTTGACGTTGCGTAGATAAGCAAACAGTTCGGGTGAGAAACAGGGAATCCCTTCGTATTCGAGCTTTTTGCCTGTATAGATCGTATCGCCGATCGCAAATACGCCGGGATTGTTCAGACCGATCGCATCTCCAGCATAGGCGGTTTCGATCGAGGCTCGATCTTGGGCGAATAGCTTTTGCGGTCGGGAGAGGCGGACGGTTTTGCCCGTGCGCGCGTGCTGCACCACCATATCTTTTTCAAACTTACCGCTGCACACCCGAATGAACGCTTGAAAACAAACCCGGTAAATTCCTCGTAGGTGGGGGAAACCTCTCCAGATGTACTCGGACGCGCACCCGGTTCCAGGGCATACTCGATAAACGCATCGAGAAACAGTTGCACCCCGAAATTGCTCATGGCGCTGCCGAAGAAAACGGGAGTCATTTGTCCGGCGTGGACGGCTTCTAAATCTAACTCGCCGCCCAATTCTTCGAGGATTTCCAACTCATCTTTGAATTGGTGGTATAAGTCTTCTTCGAGCAATTCTTCAATGCGGGGATCGCCGAGTTCGAGAACTGTATCGGTCGCGGCCTTGCTACCGTGGGCCGTACGTTCGAAAAGGTGAATCTTGCGCCCCCGTCGATCGAACACCCCTTTAAACCGATCGCCCGTACCGATGGGCCAAGTCACCGCATAGGTCGCCAGTCCGAACTCTTTCTCGATCTCATCTAACAATTCGAGGGGGTCGCGGCTGGGACGATCCATCTTATTAATGAAGGTGAAGATGGGGACCGATCGCATCCGGCAGACTTCAAATAGCTTGCGGGTTTGGGGTTCGAGTCCTTTTGCCCCGTCTTCGAGCATCACGGCATTATCGGCCGCAGTCAGAGTGCGATAGGTGTCCTCGCCGAAATCTTGGTGTCCGGGGGTATCGAGCAAGTTCAACTGTCGATCGCGATACTCGAACTGCAACACCGTCGAGGTAATCGAAATTCCCCGTTGTTGCTCCATCTCCATCCAGTCGGATGTGGCGTGGCGCTGCGCTCGTCGTGCTTTCACCGAACCGGCTTGGTGAATTGCCCCTCCATACAGGAGAAGTTTTTCCGTGAGGGTTGTTTTTCCGGCATCGGGGTGCGAAATAATCGCAAAATTCCGACGGCGATCGACTTCGGTTTGTAGTTCGGCAGTCATTGGGGCGCGATCGGTTGGAGTAACTGGAGCGCTTAAAGTGTAGCAAATTTCGCTCCGATCGACCTAACTCTTGAAGAGATGAGTGGTACGAAGTCTATTTTTAAATTTTAGGCAAATTTCTGCAAAGCTCTGAGCATTTGCTTCAAGTCTCTCAATCGATCGTCTTCGTCTTTTGTCTCGACGAGCGGCACTCACTTAAAATACTTTAAAGAGAGCTTGGTTTGAAAACATTTCTAGCTCTGTGGAGAGCGATCGTACGGTCTGATGAATGTCATTGGGGACTTGCGGGTTAATAACGATCACGTTACTTGGCTTCTAGAACACGGGTTGTTTGCTGGGTACTTTATTTCTTTGCAGATCCCAAGGGATCTGCCATACAATTTCGGTCTCGATCGACTGCTTACCCAATTTCTCCAAGCATTGAGTGTAATGAGTTTAGCTCGATCGGAAACATTGATGAGGCTACGGACTGTTGCGATCGTCTCTTACTGCCAAGTCCACGCCTCCAATCTTAATGAAAAGCCAACTCAATAAAGACGGAGTTTAGATAATGGCATGCTGCCAATAGCGATACGATCGACTCGCGATCGCCTCAAATCGCCGCCTACGAGACCCAGCCGGCCTCTTCCATCAGACTGATGGCGGTTTCGAGGTTCTCGCCGTATTGAGATACGTTTACCGGGTCGCCAGAGAAAGTGCCTAAACCATCCAAGACTGGGTCGATGCTTACTCCCGGCACAGCGGGATACTCGTTATTGCCCATCGCAAAGTAACTCTGAGCTTGCGGACTGGTGAGATATTCGAGAAACGCGATCGCCGCTTCTTTATTCGGCGAATGTTTGAGCAAACCGCCACCGCTGACATTAACGTGAGTACCTCGTTCTCCCGCACCTTGATTGGGGAAGAACATGCCCACTTTTCGCGTCACTTCGCGATCTGCCAGGTCATCGGATTTGAGCAGGCGCACGTAGTAATAACTATTGGCGATCGCAATGTCGCCAATCCCTTCAGCACAGGCTCGGATTTGCCCCGTATCGTTGCTTTCCGGCTCGCGAGCGAAATTCGCTGTAAAGCCGTTTAGCCACGCCTCAATCCCTGCTTCACCGTGGGCGGCAATCAGCGATGCAATTAGAGAGCGGTTGTAGATGTTGCTCGATGGGCGAATCAGAATCCTGCCGCGCCACTTGGGATCGGCTAAGTCTTCGTAGGTAGAAAGTTCCGAGGGGTTGACCCGGTCTTTATTGTAGAAAATCACCCGCGCCCGCTTGGAAAAGCCGAACCAGTGACCGTTGGGATGACGTAAATTGGCGGGAATTTCGCGATTGAGAATTTGGGAATTGACCGGTTGGAAAATACCGGCACGATCGGCTTTCCAGAGGTTGCCCACATCGGTAGTTAGCAGGACATCCGCAGGACTGTTTTGACCTTCAGTCTCGATCTGCTCGATGAGTTCGCCCGCTTTACCCTCGACGAGATTAACCGACCCCCCAGGGAAGGAAGTATAGAGAGCTTCGTTGGTCTTGTAATGGCGAGATGAATAGAGATTAACGGTCGTTCCCTGAGCGCTGGCACGGGGAAACTTCCCCAACATAATGGCAGTCAGTGCCGTACCGCCCACCAGAAACGTTCGTCTTGTAACTTTTGGGTTCATGAGTTCGAGTTGAAACGATTTAAGACTGTTGCCTCTTAATGTCAATAGTCTCTGAGACATTGAAGCATCTACTCAGACTAATTGCAAGTTATTTTCATTTGTAGTTGAGGAGAGGGTCGATCGCAAAGGCACAAAGGCCACAAAGGTTAATTCTTGAGGTTAATTCTTGAGGTTAATTGTTGACGAGGCGCTTAATACCCTGTTTGAGGACGGGGACATTGAAGTTGATGAGTAGACCTAACCAAAGTTTTTTCAGTTTCAAATAGGTGAGTAACTGCGCAGAATGAATGGGCTGCAAACTTTCGACGGCTTTAAGTTCGACAATAACCAAATCTTCCACCAGTAAATCCAAACGATAACCGCAATCGAGGTGAATGCCCTTATAAGCTGCTACGCATCTAATTTACTCGTTTTGACTGACGCGGGGACGCACCGGACGCACCGGACGCGGAGACGCGGAGAAGACTTGAGCATTTTTATCTTGCACCCGAGAATATACGATTTAAATGCGCATTAGCTTAAATTACTGGCTGTGGCACTTGTATCTCCACCCGAATTCCCTGCCGGGATAGCTCGTACTGCAAACAAGTTTCATAAGCCGACTCCAATAACCCCGGCCCCAACTCCCGATGCACCGCGATCGCCGCACCAATAATCAAATGCGATAACCGATTTGCCTCTGCCCGACTCATCCTTAGTGTCCTTAGTGCCTTTGTGG
>NZ_JADEXN010000112.1 GCF_015207075.1 Zarconia navalis LEGE 11467 | reverse complement strand
GTCCGGGGGTTTTGCTGAGTGTGGTTTGCCACCCCGGTCGAGTGGCGGCGTGCGAGGCGACGATGTTTCGAGAGACGACGACATTGGGCATTCGGCGATCGCGCCAGCAGCGATCGATTTTGGCACGGGAAATACAGACGGTGGAAACGCCCTATGGGACTGTGCGGGTGAAAGTTGCAAGTTATAAGGATGGCTCGATCGCTAACGTTCAGCCAGAATATGAGGATTGCACAAAAGTGGGCAGGAACCATTTAGTCGGTTGGCGTGACATTCACCGACTTGCCTTACAATCTTGGTACCATTCTAACATGAACTAGGGCGAAAATAAAGATGCATTCTTTCCTTTCTGGGTCAGCATTTAGCCGTTAGCTAGGGAATTGTGAATGCGAGAGATAACGGTTGAAGACCGAGTTCGTGCTTACCTAAATTGAATTTTTTTCTAAATGTTCGCCCCATTCATGCATGGCATTGAGAATGGGTTTTAAACTCTCACCCAGGGGTGTCAGAGAATATTCGACTTTTGGGGGAACTTGCGGGTACACTTCGCGATGAATCAAACCATCAGCTTCCATTTCTCGCAATTGCTGGGTCAACATTTTTTGCGTGACTCCCCGAAGCGATCGATGGAGTTGATTAAATCGTTTGACTTCGATAAAGAGTTCTCGCAAAATCAAAACTTTCCACCGTCCCCCAATTGCTTTTAATGTATGTTCCACCGGACAAGTACTGCGATCGGGATTCTTTTGTTTTTCGGTCATAGTATCTTTTTGGGTACTATCTTACTTTAAAGTGCATACTTTACATAATATCGGTACTTTCATTACAGTATAGATAGAAAGATTTAATTTGAAGAAAGGAGACGATCGATGACTCAATCTCAGCCTACGATTGCCGATACAAAACCGATCCTTATCGACCTCGAACCCGGAACATATTACTGGTGCAGTTGCGGTGAATCTTCAAAGCAACCTTTTTGTGACGGTTCCCATTCAGGAACGGAGTTCGCACCACTAAAAATTGAGATTGATGAAGCCAAAAAAGAGGCACTTTGTCAATGCAAGTACACGAAAAACCCACCGTTTTGTGATGGTAGCCACAGCCAACTTTCATGAGTTTTAAATTTCGAGAATAGAATTTTATTGCTTGCTCAAAATCGCGAACGGTGAAGTTTTCCTCAAAAACGAACCAACAACACCCAAAACTGAGTCAGGAGGATATTGATGATTACTCTACGCAAATCCCAAGAACGCGGACATGCATCCTACGATTGGCTCAATTCCTACCATACCTTTTCCTTCGCCAACTACTACGATCCCCAGCATATGGGATTTAGAAGCTTGCGAGTGATTAACGACGATCGAGTCCGTGGCGGTGCGGGTTTTGGGACTCATCCCCACCGAGATATGGAAATTATTTCTTACATCGTTGAAGGCGCTCTCGAACATCAAGATAGCATGGGAAATCGATCGATTATTCGATCGGGCGAAGTGCAGCGGATGACGGCTGGAACCGGTGTTACCCACAGCGAGTACAATCATTCTCCCACCGACGAGGTTCGCTTCTTACAAATTTGGATTCCCCCAACCCAGAAAGGACTCGCACCGAGTTACGAACAGCGGCAATATTCCGCCGCCGAAAAACAAGGAGCTTTTCGCCTTATCGTGTCGCCGGATGGTCGAGATAAATCCCTTTCCATTCATCAGAATATTTGTCTATATTCGACAATTCTCAAAGCAGGAGAAACCCTCAAGCATTCCCTATTTGAAAATTTCGAGAGTTGGGTGCAAGTGGTGAATGGAGAAATGACCCTCAATGATATCGAGATGCGAACCGGAGATGGTGCGGCGATCGAAAATGAAACCCAGCTCGAACTCACAGCAAAACAAGATACGGAAGTTTTACTTTTCGAGTTGTAAACATTGAATTTTGAGGACAATTCAGCCAAAGAGTCAGCATTGGGAATCTCCCGAGCTGACTTTTTGCCGTAAGCAATCTCTTAACTTGTGTAGAATAAGAAAAATCAACGTTCGATTTCATCGAATTCCCAATCGAAAAATGGGTCTAAAACTCGAAAGAGTTTTAGACCATTAACTACAAGTCATCCTGTCAATGCGCGATCGCTTATGACTCCTACCCTCATGGGTCGCTGGCAAACCCGAATTCTGCTTCTGACGATTGTCGGTTTTCCCATCACTTTACCCTTTTCTCTAGGGATTCTTGGCCCCGGTGCGAGTCCGGTATTCGGTTTAGTTTTGCTTTACGTTATCGGACTCGGGCTACTTTGGGATACCATCTACAATACCCTGCAAAAATTTCGTTGGGATCGAGATTGGCCCGGCTTGCTGCAACTGGTCGCGGGGATTTGGGAAGCTATATTTTTAGGATTAGTCATCAAAACCATCGGACTTCCCGGTATTGCCCCAGAAGCGCTGAGTTTGAGATGGTTTGCCTTCCACTATAGCTGTGTGTGGTTGGGGGTTTATTTGGTTTCTCAAAGTATTGTGCGCATCCTATTTCCGCGCTGGCGGTTTCGCGGCGGACGATGGTTATAAGCTTAGATGTAAGAAGTCAGGATTAACGTCAGATCCAGGTCAACTCCCAATGGGTCGGGGCGGGTTTTGAAGAAAACCTTTGAGCTGGTTGACGAAGATACTGCTAAACCCCCCCTTACAGACTTTTCGCGCTTAAGATACATCGAAATTGTCTAGTCTCCTTACCTTAAAAAGGGAATTTTCCGGTATCGCTGAATTGTTACGAATTTAGCAAGAAGAGATAGCTAATTGTAAATCACCATGACTCAAAGGTGTGAAGGATTACATCGGTTTGTATGACTGATTCATTATTGAGAATGCCTTTTTTTTTGCCGGTCGCTGCCTCCACATCCCAAACCTCACCACCGATCGATACAATTAACGGGCTTCAGTATAACTAAAGGTCTCAAGCACCGGATGAGACTCGCCACTCGACTCTCCCAAATTTGGAGTCGATCGAACCTCCTCAATTCAAGGCCTCAGAAAAAGTTGCACATCGCGTTATTAGTAATTTACATCTATCCTGTTCGCGAAGCTGTACTATCTAGGGAAATTAAGTCACACTAATGAAAGACTTAATTCAGATGTAATCGAAGCCTCATGCGTTGTTTCTAGAGTGCTAGCGTCAATCTTGCCAGTATCCAAAACCATTGGATCGAGCAGTATTCAGACGTTTAGCCCATGCCGCTTTGAAATTCGACCGATTTCGGTCTACACTTCTTAACTCATCACAAAGCTGGGTATTTAAAATATGCATCTAAGTGAAATCACACACCCGAATCAATTAAAAGGTCTATCGATTCACCAACTCGAAGAGATCGCCCGTCAAATTCGGGAGAAGCACTTACAGACGATCGCCGCGAGTGGGGGACACTTGGGACCCGGATTGGGGGTGGTCGAACTGACCGTGGGATTGTACCAAACCCTGGATCTCGATCGAGATAAAGTCACCTGGGACGTGGGACACCAAGCCTATCCCCACAAACTCCTCACCGGACGTTACGATCGCTTCCACACCCTGCGCCAGAAAGATGGGGTGGCAGGATACCTCAAGCGCTGCGAAAGTAAATTCGACCACTTTGGTGCCGGTCACGCCTCCACCAGCATCTCGTCGGCGTTGGGGATGGCCCTGGCGCGCGATCGCAAAGGGGAAGACTTCAAATGCGTCGCCGTCATCGGCGATGGGGCCCTGACTGGGGGAATGTCTCTCGAGGCGATCAACCACGCCGGACATTTGCCTAACACCAACCTGATGGTGGTTCTCAACGACAACGAAATGTCCATCTCCCCCAACGTTGGGGCGATTCCCCGCTACCTCAACAAAATGCGCCTCAGCGATCCGGTGCAGTTCCTCAAAGACAATTTAGAGGAACAGTTCAAGCAATTGCCGTTCTTCGGCGAAACCTTCACCCCGGAAATGGAACGGGTCAAAGAAGGGATGAAGCGGCTGGCGGTTCCCAAAGTGGGGGCGGTCTTTGAAGAATTGGGCTTTACCTACATCGGCCCGGTAGACGGTCACAACATCCAAGAACTGATTACCACCTTCAACCAAGCCCACCAAATTCCCGGTCCGGTTCTGGTACACGTGGCTACCACTAAAGGAAAGGGATATGCGATCGCCGAAAACGATCGCGTCGGCTACCACGCCCAGAAACCTTTCGACCTGGCGACGGGGAAAGCCTACCCCTCCACCAAACCCACTCCCCCCAGCTATTCCAAGGTGTTTGCCCAAACCCTGGTGAAGCTAGCCGAGGACAATCCCAAAATTATCGGCATCACGGCGGCAATGGCAACGGGAACGGGACTCGACAAGTTGCAGGCGAAATTGCCCCAACAATATATTGATGTGGGCATTGCCGAACAACACGCCATTACCCTAGCGGCGGGATTGGCTTGCGAGGGAATGCGTCCGGTGGCGGCAA
The DNA here is from genome assembly GCF_015207075.1 of Zarconia navalis LEGE 11467. Classification (GTDB taxonomy): domain Bacteria; phylum Cyanobacteriota; class Cyanobacteriia; order Cyanobacteriales; family Geitlerinemataceae; genus Zarconia; species Zarconia navalis. Next base: position 6,863 of record NZ_JADEXN010000112.1, on the reverse strand, counting down.
TTTACTCGACCTTCTTGCAGCGGGCGTTCGACCAAATCGTTCACGATGTCTGCATCCAGAACTTGCCCGTGTTCTTATGTCTCGATCGGGCGGGAATCGTCGGGGCAGACGGCCCGACCCACCAGGGACTGTACGATATTGCCTATCTGCGTTGCATCCCGAATATGGTGGTGATGGCCCCCAAAGACGAAGCGGAACTGCAACGGGCCCTGGTGACGGGCATCGAGTATACCGACGGCCCGATCGCCATGCGTTACCCGCGCGGCAACGGTTACGGCGCAGCCCTCGCCGACGAAGGCTGGGAACCCCTGGAAATTGGTAAAGGGGAGATCTTGCGCAACGGCGACGACGTGTTGTTGGTGGGATACGGGACGATGGTGTACCCGGCGATGCAAGTAGCGGAAATCCTCGGAGAACACGGCATCGAAGCCACGGTGGTGAATGCCCGCTTCGTCAAGCCGCTGGATACGGAGTTGATTTTGCCCTTGGCGCAGCGCATCGGTAAGGTGGTGACGCTAGAGGAAGGCTGCCTGATGGGCGGTTTCGGTTCGGCTGTTGCCGAGGCGTTGTTGGATAACGATGTTTTGGTTCCGGTGAAGCGGATTGGGGTTCCCGATAAGTTGGTGGATCATGCTTCGCCCAACGAATCGAAGGCGGATTTAGGCTTGCTGCCGTCCCAAATGGCGGACACGATTCGCAAGACGTTTTTTAGCCAGAAAACTGATGCGGTTCGGGTGTAATTTGTAGGGCGATCGAGTGTTTTTTCGCTCGATCTCAATTGTGAAGAAAGCGGGCAATATCGAGAGTGTCTAGATGGAAATGTGGAGAAAGTTTACATTTCGACGACCTTCGATTTTTTCGGCCCGCTTTTTTTGTGGAGTCCGTATTTTCTACAATAGAGAGATCGATCCTAAGTCGGGTATACTAGCCTAATTCGTTCTTCCCAAAATAGACGACTTATGGCAACGATCGAATCCCAAGACCTCAGTATCGGTAAACTCTTCAACGATTTTTATATCGTTCCTAGCTATCAGCGGGAATATGTCTGGGAGGACGAACACGTTAAGGATTTTTTTGAAGATATCCATAATGAATTTTCAGAAGATGGTCAACCATCTGATTATTTCATTGGGAGTATTATTGTCTGCGAAGAGCAGCATGGTTTGTACGAAGTTATTGACGGTCAGCAGCGCATCACAACGGCTTACATTTTGCTTTGTGCGATCCGAGATTATCTCGCATCAATCTCATCTCGCGAGTCGATCGAAAAGCTCAATAGCCAGATTGCATCGACCGATATTGATGAAGATGGAAATGATGTTTTTCGATATCGCGTTAAGCTTCAATATGAGGATAGTCGTGGTGTTTTAGAAAAAATTGCAAATAAAGAAGATCAAATATCAGAGCGAAGTTTAGATACTCTATCTTCTAAAAATATCGCTAATTCTTATTATATTTTTAAACGTTTATTAAAAAATGAATTTCCATCTGAAGATTTGGTTATACCCCAAATTAAAAGATTTTATGCCTATTTAAATAAAAGCGTAATATTAGTCCGAGTTAAAACAGATACTCGAGGAGATGCACTCAGAGTTTTCGCAACAGTCAACAATCGTGGCGTAAACCTTGAAGCGATTGACTTAGTTAAAAACTTAATGTTCATGAAGGCAAAAACAAAAGAATACGATCGCCTCAAGCTTTATTGGAAAAATATGGCTGATGTGTTGTTTAAATCAAAAGAAAAGCCAATGAGGTTTATGCGATATTTTATTATCGCATTTTACAATAACTCGGATTCTTTAAAGTCAGATATTTATGGCTGGTTTCTAAATTCAAAAAACCAAGATGTTTATCAAAAAAATCCGGTTAATTTCGTAAATCATTTGCTCCTGGGTTCAAAGTATTATGTTGATTTTGTTGATGGCAAGAGTATCAACGAAAAATACAATCAGAATATTGCCAATATCCGAAAAATCAGCAGTTCTGCGAGAATGCCGTTTATGGTACTACTGGCAGGAACTCGTTTGCCTTTAGAATTATTTTCGGAACTATGCAAACATGTCGAAAATATATTCTTTATCTTTCTATTCTTGCGAGAATCAACCAGTTCTTTTGAAAAAATATTTATTCGATGGTGTTTTCAAATTCGTAATATTAAAACAAAAGCGGAGTTTGATGATTTTGTTAACACCCATATAAATACTCAAAAAATAAGACTGGCAGAACGTTTTAATCTATCGTTTTCTAACCTTGAAGAATCTTCTGTCCCGAAAGCTCAGCTTCGCTACATTTTGGCGAAACTCACTCAATATCTTGATGAAAATGCTTATGAAAGCGATCGAGATTTGAGCATTTATCTGAGTAAATCCGTTGAAATCGAACATATTCTACCTCAACAACCGAAAGCTGCTATCAAAAAAACATTTGATAAACCTGACGAAATTGAAGGTTATATCAAAAAACTGGGTAATTTAACATTACTCGAAAAGTCAATTAATAAGTCAATTGGGAATAAACCATTTGAAGAGAAGAAAGTAGAGTATCCCAAGTCTCAATATATTCTCACGCGATCGATTTCTGAAAAAATTGAAGTGGGAAAAAATACAGCCATCAACCGTGCCACGGCAAATCTCCAACCCTTCGATGAATGGACTTCCGAATCGATCGAGCAGCGTCAGAAAATGCTAACGGAATTAGCCAAGAAAGTTTGGGAGATGCCCTAGAAAGCGCGATCGTCCTTATGCAGATTGCAACGACTGCAAAAACTCCTCGTGCGCCGCACCTGCAACCCCTTCGGTTACCATCGCCAGAACCCGTGCCAAATCCCCTTCAAGCAGCGATGTCACCGCCAGCCACAAACCGGGAAACACTTCGCTACGAACGATTCCCATCTCATCCGGTTGCAGGCGATCGTACTTTCCCTCGCGCAGGCGAAACCAATCGAAGGCGCGATCGTAAACCTGCCACACCAAATATTCTTGCACTTGGTTGCGGCGATAGACTTTCAATTTTTCGTGCAAGTCGTAAGATGCACTACTCTCAGCAATTTCAACGATTAACTCCGGCGCACCTTCGATGTAATCGTCGTCGTCGCTGATGTGAGATTGTCCCCCCACCTCAATTCGCAACAGTGCATCCGGCTGAACTTCGTTATCCGAGTCGAGGCGAACCGTCGCGTTATCGGATATATCGATACCCGGTGTCGCCGCAAAGTAAGTTCCCAGCCAACCCATAATACAGGCGTGAGGTTGACCGTGTTTGCGATGTCGGACGGGAGATGACATAAAGACAAGACCTTCGATGAGTTCGGCTTTTTTTACCTGCGGCATGGCGCGATATCGCCGTTCAAATTCCAGACGAGTCAAGCGATCGCCATTTTCTAGCGGTGGCAATTCTAGCGCGGGTTGCAAGGGGGAAACGACCTCTTCAACTCTCATCGCCTTTCTCTCCCGAACATCAACAACCCTTATCAGTTTATAAGGATGCACCCGAGTGGCGCATCCTCGATTGTTTTTGGGTGGCACAAACGCGATCGAGCGGCGATCGATCGAAGTCAGTCAAAGCCACTTAAAAAGCAATTCAAATCGATTGACACTATCGCGACAAATTGGCCTGACAGGTGGCGAGGATCTCCCGATCCGATCGATCGATTTCAGCGACTGGATAATATCCATCGAGTCGGGGTTCTGTTGCGATGCCATCGGTCGTTGCCACGAAGTTGCCGTTGTCTACGGCGATCGCGTAGGGAAAAGCTTGCTGGCTGTAGCTATCGATGACGTTCAATGCCAGTCGATCGCCGCTAGAGGTGCCGTAAAAACAATCGAAGGAAGAAGACGGCTGATAAAACGCACCGACAACCTGCTCCTGGCGCACTTCAAAAATTGCGTACGCTCGACCGATTTGTTGCGGTTGAGAGGACTCTCCCTGAAGGTAAATCCCATCGGAAAAAGAGGTTTGTGAAGGATAGGAGATTGCATTCTGAGGCTGTGTTACAATCCGTTTCTTTTGTACGGCTTGTGCGCTAGAGACGAATAGACCCGTGGCGATCGCACCCAAGGTGAAGATCGAAAACAGTTGAATGGTCTGAGTCCGCGTTCTTGCTATCTGCTGTGCTGCTACTCCTCCAAACAGTCTAGCGAAAATTACCATTGCCTGACACCACAAAAATTTCTACAGTTATTAGTGTCTCATCCACCCCAGAGAGTGTCAGCGATCGCCTGCATGGATGTCTAGCGATCGATTCGCTCATTAAATGCGATCGATGTCAATGCATGAATGACTCTTTAATGATATAATTTCCTTCTATACTGATTAACTTTTCTTAATCGATCGAACGCTGTTATTTTAGCGAAAAAAGCACAACAGTTGCGTTGTGTCAATTTTGTCTTGATAAAGATTTTCGACTTTGCTAAACCCATTCTGGCTGGCAAAAGTCGTCAAAGTTGCCTCGGTTTCGGGAAAATCTTTTGAAAGTAAATGTTCTTCAATTGAGGCATACTCTTCGGCAGAAACGGCCTGCCAATCTCGACGCACGTTCCCCAAATAGCGGTGGAGATAATTCTCTCGCGTTTCCTCTTGCGGGCGAACGACATCGGCAAGCAGAAAAACCCCATCTGGGTTGAGAAGCTCGTGCAGCCGGGCGATCGTTTGCTCTTTTTGTTCGTACGAGAGGTGGTGTAGGGCAAAAGAGGCGAGAATGACATCAAAGCCATCGTCACGGTTGCTTATCAGTTCCGGAACCACCGTAAAGAAGTTGCCCTCGATGAAGCGCGCGGGACACGAAAGGACGGCAACATTCTGACGGGCGATTTCCAAAGCGGCAGCCGACAAATCAATTCCTTGGTACAACGAGATCGGAGTGTTCGCTAAAGCCCGAACGGAAAACGTGGCATCACCGCAACCGAGATCGAGGAAAGTAAAGGGTTGCGAAAAGCGATCGGCTAAAAACACCTGCAAGACATCGTACAACTCGCGATGCCCCATGTAGTTGTGTCTGAGGATTTTTTGGTAAAGCTGCCATTGCTTCTCGAACAACTCATTGGAATGTAGCGAGGGTCGATCTGGTAAATGGCGGGTGGCGGACATGGCAGGCACTTTTTTGGATAAGGGAGAAATCTCACTCGATCGCTTCCTAGACAGTTATAGCAATTTATTTACAAACGGCAATAGTGCGATCTACCTAAAAAATCTTCCCAAGTCCCCTTCTACTCTTGCAAAGATGCCACAATAAATAAAACCAAAACTGTTAAGAAACTTAAATTTTTGTATGGTTGACCAGTTAATCCGCGCAACTGCAATCGAAGGAGGCATCCGTTGCGTCGGTGTCATCACCACCCAACTGACACAGCAGGCACGGGAGCGACACAAACTCTCTTACGTCGCAACAGCAGCTCTCGGGCGGACAATGACTGCGAGTCTGCTTCTGGCATCGAATATGAAGCAACCGCAGTCTCGGGTCAATATCCGAGTTCGGGGCAACGGGCCCTTAGGGGGGATGCTAGTTGATGGCGGTCTTGATGGTACGGTGCGCGGCTATGTGAGTAATCCCAGTCTTGAATTGCCCCCCAAACCCAACGGTAAGATTGATGTGAGTCGTGCCGTTGGGTCTAACGGTTTCCTCTACGTCATTCGAGATATCGGCTATGGGTATCCATATTCGAGCACTGTCGAACTCGTATCCGGCGAAATTGGTGACGATGTGACCCACTATCTGGCGACCTCAGAACAAACACCATCGGCGTTACTTTTAGGAGAATACGTGGAACCGCAGGGTGTGACGGCTGCTGGGGGAATGTTACTACAAGTGATGCCTAAAGCCGCTCGCGATGAAAACCTCGTAGCCACCCTCGAATCTCGCGTATCGAATCTGTCGGGTTTTACGTCTCTTTTGCAGGCGGGTCAAACCCTACCGGAAATCTTCGATCGTCTTTTGGGCGATATGGGACTCAATATTCTGCCAGAAGTCCAGATGCTGCGCTTTCACTGCCGTTGTTCGTCCGATCGAATGCTTGGTGCTCTGAAGATGTTGGGAGAGGCAGAGTTGGAAGACATGATTGAAAAAGACAATGGAGCAGAAGCCACCTGCCACTTCTGCGGGGAAGTCTATCACGCCAGCAGCGACGATTTAGCAAATTTGATTCGCGACTTGCAAGCACAGGGGTAATATGCAAGTTCGGTTAAATACTTACAATTCCGGTTCAAGCAAGCATCGGGTGCATCGGGAGAGCATTGGAGAATCCCTACAGCAATTGCGCTCTTTTTGTCACGAATTATCCGAACTTGAGATCGGGGAGAATTCGGAAGCACCCAAGGGCGGAATTTAGAATTTCCGAAAGACGCGCGCGCAGAGCTGATCGGGGTCTGTTTTTAGCTCCCCTTCCAATGCTCTATTTCACCGCAGACGGTAACTTGTACCAGGGAAGGTGGGGATATTCGTGATGTTCCCAGTGGTAGCCGAAGTGATAGCAGGTGAGAAACGACCAAAATCTCGAATAGTGACTGCTTCGGGAACGATGGCGATTCGTGTATCCCCCTTTCGGTTCGCGGTGCGGTAAGAAAACGCCGAAGTAAAACATTTGCACGGTACTTGCCAGCATCGGCAAACTCCAGACAAACAGCACGTTGGCGATCGGGAAATGTAAAATTGCCCACATGGAATGAAATAAGACCGTCATCGCCAACATCTGAAGCCAGCTCCCTTTATACTTCATATTGGTCGCCATAAAGGCAATAAACCACCGAATCGCGTTGTGCTGGTGCTTCTGACAAAAATCCGGGTCTCGTTCTGTTGCCGGATGCCGGTGATGCATTTGATGCTTTTCGAGCAAGACTTGGTAGGGTAGAAGGGCGTAAGCCCCGATCGC
>NZ_JADEXN010000111.1 GCF_015207075.1 Zarconia navalis LEGE 11467 | reverse complement strand
CGCATATCCGCGGGTAAGGTGAGGGCGGCGAAGGCGGTAATGCTCATGGCGACGGGGGCGGTCACGGTTCCCACCAGTCGCGAACGACTCATCCCTTCGGCAATCAGATGTACTGCCGTCAATCCCCAAGTCAGGAAAAAGAGGGATTCGTATAAATTACTGATGGGGAAGTACCCGGCTTCGATCCACCGTGCCCCTAAAAGTGCGGCGATACAAAGATTACCGACGGCCATTCCGGTGGTTCCCAACCCCGCGAGATATTTGATGCCCGGAAATGCCGCCCCGACCCAATACACCAACATGGTGACGAACAGAATGACGAAGGAAATATTGTCTAGTCCGCTCTGAAGGGATACCAGATCCATGAAAGATTCTCCCTAAATTTTTCGATCTCAAATTATTGCGAATACACTTCACTTTAGATGGAATCGAGGCGATCGACAACGGTCGCTAATTCGCAAAATCATAAAATCGCAGCGTTAGCACGAACAGCCGATCGCAATTTCCGAATCGGCGTTTTTTGTGCTTCTCCTCATCCACTAGCGTCCCGAGAATGTTCCCGATGTCGTTTCTCGATCGAGCGCGAGAGGGGAAGACCGCTGTGAGCAAGCATCCTGATTCCACAACAACTCTATTAACTTGCACTCTCTCGACGTGCATCTCAAAATATGTAACGAACGGTCTTCGGAGCGCTAGTTAGGAGTCAGGACACCATCCTTCGATGATGTCCTGCGATGACGTTTATCGGGTGGTGACCCACGCTACTCGTTGCTTGCCAGTTTGCGAGAACAGAGGTTATGCGATCGCGAGTTGTACGCTAGCGGGTTTGAATGCTGCCGCGCAACTCGCGAGATTCTTGCTTGACTTGACCTTTCACCGCAGCTTGCTGCAAATGAATAAAAGCTTTGAAGTCTTCAACATCGTACTTATCGGTTAAGAGCTGTCGCAGTCGATCTTCTGCACTCAAACTCAGATAACCCGTTTCCAATGTTTGTCGGACAATTTCGCGAATTAGAACCATATGCTTCACCCTGACGTAAACGTAGACAGATTTGGAGTGGAGACATCTTCGATCTCGCCAGTCACCGGATGCCAGACCTTCAGAACCAAAGCCGGTAAGATGGGGAATACCCCAATATCCCTGCGCCTCGGCAGCAATTTCGACCTACGGCAACAACGCCCCAACTTACTGTCTTGTCAGTAAACCAAACAAAAATTTCGCCAAATTCATATTTCTTTGTAAAAATTCATATATAAGTTTCTAAGACCTCTTGCACCGATGGCATCATCGAGAAACTTGGATGAAAAGCCGTAAATACGCAGGTTGGAGACCCAAGAATTTAAAGATCGAGAGAGCCAGACCGGATCGAAATAGCCAAGAGTACCTCGACCGGGCAAAAGTTGCGCGAAATAAATTAAATTGAGGCTGATAGGTTTATGAAAGGGAAAGTCTCAGTTTCGGGCTGACCCCAGCCAACTTGGGTGCTAAGTCGGTCAATTGAAATTAAAAAATTTGTGAGGATGAATGCAACCTGCCGAGGACGCTACCTCCCCCCGAATGCTAACGATCGGGGGGTTAACGGCGACGAAAGTCGCCGACCGCGAGAACCTTCCGAGTCCATCGAGGAGCAACTTGCCCGATTTGTAGTCGAAACCTGTAGTCATCCCCCCGGCTCGTTAAAGCGCCGTCAAAACTTTAATCGTTTGGTGCGTGCCATCCTTGACTCGGGAAAGTTATGGCGGGAAAACACCCCTTACTATGCCGATGCGTTGCAGCAGACGTGGCTGTACCTGTGCCGAAATCTCTGCCAGGGCACTACGGGAGCGAAGTACGATCCTCACAAAAGTCAAGTGACGACTTGGCTCAACCAATACTTAAAGCGACGACTGCAAGATTTTTATCTGGCGGCGATTCGCCCGGAAAAACAGCGAGTTTACTCAACAGCCTTCCAAATCGACCCCTCTTTTAACGAGATCGACAATCTACCAGCGCCTCCGGACATTCCCCCCATCTTAGAAGAAACCCGACAGTGGGTTCTTGCGGATGCAAACAGGGAATTAGGACGCATTCATATCAAAAGTCGTCCGGACTTGACCTGTCAGGTCTTAATTTTGCGTCGTTTGCCCCCCGAAACCGACTGGAAGACCTTAGAACGAGATTTGGACTGTTCGTACTCAACCCTGGCCAACTTTTACCAACGCCAATGTCTGCCGCGCTTGCGAAAATTTGGCAAAGATCGGGGATATCTATAGTAGCGGGAACTTTTGCCATCGAGATGTCTGACACTACGATCGAAACCACGTCTTTACCGATACCCATTACTCAAAAGGCGCGCGATCGCGCCCGACAATTTAGCACCGAACAACCCAATCGATATCGCGCTAAACGAGTTTATCTCAATACCCTTGCAGTCTGGGCCGTCCGCGACTACTTACAACTGATGGAGATCGAGACGAACTTAGAAGCAAGCGATAGTTGGAACCCCTTAGTGCGAATGTGCGCCGATGTCGCCGATCTGAAAATCGAAGGGGTGGGAACCTTAGAATGCCGTCCGGTGAAAGCATTGGGCATTGCGGCTCCAACTTCAGAGAAAATCACTCGACACTCGAAAACCTCACGGGTGTGTACGATTCCACCAGAAGTGCAAACCGATCGCGTGGGGTACGCGATCGTCGAGATTGACGATGCCAACTCGACAGCCACCCTGTTAGGATTTGTCAAAACCGCCGGGAACGGGACAATTTCTCTGACCCAACTCGAATCTCTCGATGGGTTGCTCGCTCATCTCGATCGAGTTCGTCAACCCGAAATCCAGTTGAACCGATGGTTGCGAAAACAGTTTGAAAGCGAGTGGCAAGATGCCGAATCGCTATTATTGCGGGAAGTCGAACCCGATCGCGTCCCCGATCGTCACCAGACTCGATCGAACTGGGATCGATGGATGCAAGCACTGATGGGCGACCGGCATCCCATCTCGCAAAAGACCTCGACAGCGCCGGGAGATGCGAGTGGGTTGGTCTTCCGCAGCCCGGGGAGAGTCACTCGACTGGTTCCCGAAGCTCAAGTGGCACGCGCCAAACTCGTCGATTTTGGGATGCAGTTGGGAGATCGGGCGATCGCCCTGTTGGTGGCGCTGACGCAAGATCCCGATCGCAAAGTGGGAATTTGGGTTCAAGTACATCCTATGCGAGGTGCTCGGTATTTACCCCCCAATCTCAAGTTAGCGCTGCTCTCCGACACGGGGGAAACCTTGCAAGATGTGGTCTCCGAGGATCTCGATCTCTATATTCAACTGCGACCGTTCAAAGCCCTGCCCCAAACCCACTTCAGCCTGCAAGTTGCCCTCGACGATCTCAGTCTGACGGAAGCTTTCGCAATTTAGATGCGGGAAATATTCTGCTCGGTGCGTTTGGGAAGAGGCAAGAGGAATCGGGACGATCGCGCTAGGACTCATTACTGTCTACCCTCATCGACTTCGCGATTTATAGCGGCTTTCATGTTGGGTCGATCCCAAACCGGGGTAGACACAGGGGCACAGTGGTGTCAACTTAAGGTAATTGCTGGTTTGTCAATGACGCTCAATTCGTCGAAAAACCCGGAATCGGGGGGTCTCCCCCCAAACCCCCCCGCCGGGGGACGAAACGCCTCCCGGTCGCGCTCGCCGGTCGTTGTGCCCCTGCGTACAAGAGTGAAATCGTTCGAGCATGGGTTTGATGGGGGTTGGAGAAAGGTACTTGACAATCGATGAAATTGTTTAAGTTGACACCACTGTGCCCCCGTGCCTACCCCTACTGGGGAGTTGGGTTCAACCTTCACGAACACCGCCATAATTTTCTCAAACACGCTCCCCTACAATCAAAAAAGTTAGCGTGGTAGAGTGCCCGGTTGGAGTAAATCGATCGTGACTGAGATTTCAAAGAAATCAACCAAAAAATCAACATTCTCATGGCCGGTCTTTTTTCTGGCGGCATCGATGTTCTTCACCGGCTTTGCGGGGTTGGTGACTGAGTACATCATGGGTACGACTATCGGCAGTTTGCTCGGAGGCACCCACGTGCAACTGAAGCTCACCATTGGAATCATGATTCTTACCATGGGACTTGGGGGCATTTTACAAGCCCAGTTCAACAACAAAAATTTGATTGAAAAGTTTGTCGTTGTTGAAGTCCTGTTGGCGATTATCGGTTCTTACGCGCCTTTAACCCTCTTAGCTGTTTTTGCCCATATTGGAAAATTCTTCCCGATTCTCAGTCTTTTGTTAGTGGGTCTTTTAGGACTTTTAATCGGTTTTGAAATTCCGTTGGTGATGCGCATTAACGAGCAGTTCGTCCCGAATTTAGCCAGTAATACCGCTTGGATCTTTTCCTTAGATTACATCGGCAGCTTTCTGGGGGCGATTGTTTGGATTAAATTCCTCATGCCTTCGGGAAGACCGCTGACGGAGCTTTCTTTTCTCGTGGCTTTCGTCAACCTGGTCGTTGCATTGATAACATTTCTCTATTTTACATTTCGCAAACAAGTCAAGCCTCTTAAAGCCGGTGCTTTGTTACTCCTCGCAGTGTGTCTCCTCTCGGTTGGTATGAGTAGAAACCGCACCCTTGCTACGCATTTAGAACAGAAATTCTTTAACGACCCAATTGTTTACACTCAAACCACCCAGTACCAGCACATCGTTTTGACGGAATCGAATTCGGGAATCGTCGAGCTATGGCTCAACGGCCACAAGCAGTTTTCATCCTACGATGAGAAAATTTATCACGAGTTTTTAGTGTACCCGGCGATGGAAACGGCACCTCGACATGAAAAGGTCTTAATCTTAGGTGGCGGCGATGGTCTGGCCCTGCGTGAGGTGAGAAAATATCCTGGAGTTAAGAAGATCGTGTTGGTGGATATCGATCCGGCAATGGTTGAATTGGCCAGAACCCATCCACTCTTGAAGAAAGTCAATGAGGGTGCGTTTGAGGATGCTCGTATCACCATTGCCGACAACCCCAGCGTCTATAGCGAGAAGTTTTCGACGGCACCGATTCTATTTGAGTCGAAAAAGGCCGGCCCCGATGGCAAGCCGATTGTTGAAAAAGTGGCAGATGTTGACGTGTTAAACGTTGATGCGAGCAAATTCCTGCAAAATGTGGATGAAATCTTTGATGTGATTATCATCGATTTTCCCGATCCATCATCGGCCGACTTAGCTCGGCTCTACAGCACCATGGTATTCGATCGGGTTCGGGAGCGGCTGGCCCGGTTTGGAGTGATGTCAATTCAATCGACGAGTCCCGTGCACGCCAAAGATGCCTTTTTATCAATTGGAAAAACCCTCAATGCCTCCGGCTTCGATACGATACCGTATCACCAGAACGTTCCCAGTTTTGGTGAGTGGGGGTGGCACCTGTGTACTCGCTCCAATGAAAACTACTCCCGAGATCTCAAAGAGAAAATTGCTAACATTGAAAAATACTCAATCTCGACAGAGTTTATTCACCCCGAGTTGTTTCGGGCCTCGACGATCTTTGGGAAAAGTTGGCTTGAGTCCGATAAAGCAGCGGTCAATACTATTTCCAATCCAACACTCATCGTGCAGTATTTAGAGTCTGCATGGAACTTCGTCGAGTAGTGCCGCTACGGGTCATTCAAAATGCGCGCCGGAAAAATGCTTACGAGATAAGGCTTTCATGGATTGAAAACCTGTCATTGATTTCTGAAGTGCGGTCGTCGTTGGTTGTAGATACAATCCAATCTCGACTGAGTGAGGCTTGAATCGATCGGGCTTTAATCCATTGCGATTGTCGATATTTTCCTCGATTTGTCATGAAAATCATCGAGGCAGAACTGACTTGTCATTAATTCAGGGTATTCATAAAAATGGAGACGGCAACCCCGATTGACGTACCGTACCAAGACGTTTCATCGGCCCGATTATGTTATTCGCTGCTGCGCGGAACACCGGATTTGGAGGTGCTACAACCGATCTCAACGATCGATTTGGTCGTACCGACGGAGGGTCAAAGTATATCTGTAACCATCGGAATTTTGGGTGCGAGTCACTTTATGAGCGTTCGATTTCCCGACGATCGAGCGATCGCTGAAGTGCTTGCGTGCCTTGAGTTACGAGAGGCTGATGCGATCGCTCGACTGAGTTGTCTCGATTTGAGCGGAACTTTGACTCAGGTATGCGAGAAATTGAACCAAGGTACCTACCGTTTCCAAGTTTGGTGCCAAGATTGGAGCGAGACGGGATGCCAGGAGAAAGTAGAACGTTTAGCCGCACAAATCCGCAAAGCCAATGGCAATACAGAGGCGGGTCTTGCATTTGAGTTTCCGTCTAGCGAAACGGACAGACCACTCGATCGTCCGCCGGTAACCTTGGTTCTACTGAGGATTCGGAACTCCTCCCCGGAAGTATTTGAATTGCAGACCGTTCACAGTTACCCCAACGAAGGGAGAGTGGTCTTCAGTCATAGTTCCTACGAATAGTCTTGAGAAAGTATCGATTTCTTGACGCTCGAATCCTCAATCCCACAAACTTGATACACTAGTGCAGCGCGGCACAAATAATTACCTAGCTCTCAACCCGTGAAAGCTATGTAGAATTAGCATTTTTAATTTTTAATTTTGCGAAAAGTGGGCGGTGTCGGTTTCCGTCCCGTTCAACTTTTCAAGACGCATTTTTAATGACCCGTAGCGGCACTAGAATCTATGAAACTCGCACATTCTTCGCCTTTCATTATTACAAGTATGCATCGATCGGGAAGTTCTCTAACGGCTTCTCTCCTCGAAAGTGCGGGGTTGCATCTTGGGCGGCAGTTGATGGCGGGCAATCAAAGTAACGTCAAAGGTTATTTTGAGAATTTGGATTTTCTCGACTTTCACAAAGCGGTGTTGCGATCGCATGAAATTACCGATAAGGGGTGGACGTTGCAAGAATCGATCGAAGTAGACGATCGATTTGTGGATACGGCAAAAGAAATCGTCGAACGCAATGCGATCGCCTCAAATTGGGGATGGAAGGAACCGCGAACGACACTCTTTTTAGAGTTTTGGGGAAATCTGCTTCCGAAAGCTCAATTTTTGTTTATCTATCGTGCCCCCTGGGAAGTGGTAGACTCTCTCTACCGTCGGCGGGAGGATAAGCCATTTCAGCGCAATCCCGATATGGCGATTAAGCTGTGGTTGCACTACAATCACCTAATTCTCAATTTTTACAATCGGTTTCCTCACCGCTGTTTGTTGGCGAGTATTTATTCGATTACAGAGAGTTCGTCGCAGTACGTCGATGGGATTAATCAAAAGTTCGATCGGGATTTAAATTCACCGAACCCTGAGCTTTACGATGCGGGTTTGCTTTCGATTCAAAGTGCGGCAGAATATCGAGCCTCGTTAATTAACCATTACTTCCCCGAAGCCATTCAATTGTATCGAGAACTCGATGCTAGAGCGTGGTATCCCGAAAATACGCCGCCGCTACTGTGGGAGGAGAAATTGCAAGCAACGCCCTACCGAGTGTGGGCATTACAAGACTGGGCAGATAATTGCGGTTTGGCATTTGAAAATACCCAGCTTAGATCCGATCGACATGAATCTAAGTTGAAGATAAAGCAGTTAGAGAAAGAGTTAAAAGCAGCGAAAGAAAAATGCGATCGAATGGAGAAAAAGCAGGAAAAACTCGATCGTACTGAGGAACTTTTACAACAATCGCAAACGCAACTCCAACAAATGGAAACCGTTCTTGAAGCTACACAATCGGTACTCAAAAAAACAGAAACTCAACTCGAAGGACAACAAGAAAACTTGGAACAACAAGCGGTTGCTTTACAAAGATGGGAATTGCGAGAGAAAATAGGACGAGAAACGAACGATCGAAACCAAACCGAATATCGAATTTTGGTATGGGATGCTTGGCGTGCTTATGGCGATCGCAATTTTGAGGAAATGGTATGCTGCTTGCAAAAATCGATCGAGTATTCCTCTGTTTCGCGATCGGAACTTATCTTAAATTGGCTAGAATACTTTACCTATTTCTCCCAAGAAGCAAGAATTTCCTTTAATATTGAATCTCTAGTTTCTTCTGAATCTTGGCAGCGATTGCTTGGATTGATGCGAGTCAGTTGTCATTAAGTCATAATTCAGAATTGTGATGTATGACGACGGATAATTAGATTCAATTGAGAATCAAGATTGTTGCCATCTAACACATCCTATAGCGATCGCTCATGACTTGTTACTCATTAATGTTGGGCATTTGCATAATTAATATACTGCTTTTCGATACGATCGACATAAGCTGAAATATCGGGAAATATTGGTGATTTTGATGCTTCGACAATCCAAACGCTGGGATAGCCGTTATGGATGCGATACTTGCCGTGGCGTTCGAGATTTCTGAGTACGGCGTGTTGGCTTTCCCCATATTGACAGTACTGTATATTCGTCCATCCCAAATTTTCGAGTAGTTCGGTTAAAACCTCTTGAGAATAGAGGAATTGATGTCCCCAGCCATGGAATGCTTTATTAATAGCAAAAGTTTGGGAAACGCGCGTTTTAGCATCGGGTTCTGCGAGATTCATATGGGTAGAAAGTACCCATTCAAGTGCGGGAGTTGATAATCGAATCATACCTCGATTGCTTAGGCTATGCCAAGCGTGACGCAAAAAATAAACGACACCTTCTAAGCTTAAATGTTCGAGGAAATGTTCGCCGTAAATATACTCGATTCCGGTAAATTCCCAAGGTTGGGTGACATCCATAACGCAATCGATGCCGGGAAAATCGCGAATGTCTACATTCCACCAATCGGGTAAAATATTTTTAGGCCCGCAGCCAATTTGAATTTTTTTAATTCCCTGAGGATGGTGAGGACTAAGTCGAGATGTATTTTTTGGCTGAATATTCTTAATTTCTTGCAGATTTCGATCGACCGATTTTCTTGGCTTGATAAATTGCTGAGCGCGATCGATAACAGATTGCGATCGTTCTAGATCGAGCTTGATTTGTTCTAAATTCACATCATTCATTTTGTATTCTTATAGATTGGCATAAGATGCGTTAGATGGCAGTCAACTATTTTAAAAGTCAGGATTAAACATCCATATAAAATATATTATTATTTTCGCAAAAGAATTAATTAAATAAAAATCAAGAATGATACGTTACGACAGATTTTTATATCTCAGTAAAAGTTATTGTTATCGCTGTCTAACACATCCTACAAATTTAAAATTCCCTTTTTTGCCATAAAATTTCGTCCCAAATTGGCGATCGCCTTCTTCCTAACAATCTCGCGCATATTCGTCTTTTCATATAATTTTGTCACTTGCTTCCAAGCCAAATTGCGACGATAGAGCACCGTAAAAGATTCGATCGCCTTGGGAGAATAGGCAAAGAGGTAGCGCAGAACTAAATCCCAGTCTTGCAATCGCAGTAAACTCTCATCGAATCCGCCGCAGGCTTCGTAAACGCTGCGATGGTGGCAAAAACTGTTGAGATCGATATAATTGCGTTCGAGAAGTTTGTCGTAGTTGAAAGGTTGACAGTACGTTCCTTTTAAGTCCCATCGTCCATCATCAAATTCAGAATCGATCGCCCAAGTATAGGTACATTTAAACTCAGTTTTAGATACCAGAGAATTCACACAAACTTGTAAGTGTTGTGGATGCCAAATATTATCAGAATCGAGGTAAGCAATATATGCTCCTTTAGCCTGTTTTAAACCGAAATTTCGAGCAACGGAACCATTAGCTTTAGGACGCTTAAAATATCGAATTCTGACATCCTTAAAATCGGCGATCGCATCTTCGGTACCATCGGTACTGCCATCATCGCAGATTAACAGTTCCCAGTTCGGATAGGTTTGCTCGATCGCACTTTGAATGGCTTCGGGGATAATATAGCTGCGGTTGAATGTTGGCATGATAATCGAAACCAACGGTGGATTCGCTGGAGTTGTCAGGACTTTCAATCCCGCTTCCGATTTGGCGAACTCTGTTAAAAAAGGTTGCAGTTTTTCTTGTTTATCGTTTAAGTTCTCTACTTTGTCATAAAATAGAGACAATGTATTTTTCGGTAGCTTCGGCTGAAGAGTTGCTTTGCTCCTTAGCCGATCGATAACTTCTAATATGCTTTTTGCTCGTCGATCGAAAGTATGGTTTGCTAGAACGATTTCTTTGGCTTGACGAGCTTTTTTTCGCTGTTCTGATATATTCTTCAAATAATAGTTAACTTTTTGGTGTAACTCCTCAGCCGTTGTATGGGTTTCGATCGCCTCTCCAAACACTTCCGATAATCCCGCCACCCGATCGCTAATCACAAAAGTTTCGCACGCACTCGCATCGAATAAACGATTGGAGAGAAACCCTTCATCCCGCATCGTTTCCCAGGAATCGTTGAGTAAAATCTGACAGTTGGAGTAGGCTTGATGGAGACGATCGTTAGGTATATACTCCCCTTTTATTACCGATTTCGGGATAAACTGTTCCCAGCGAGAACCGTATACTGCCACATCAATTCCCCCAGCTAAGGCATCGCGAACGATCGGGCGGAAAACGTTGCGAGAGTTGCCCACAAATAAGACATCGTGTTGCGTATCTCCAGTCTCGGGATAAAAGACTGCCGGATCGGTACATTGATGCAAACAAGAAACCGGCACTTGCAATTGAGCAGTTAGCTTTTGGGTATAAGGTTCCGACGCGACGAAAATGGTATCGAATCGGTTCAACTCTGCTAGGGAAACCCGATCGGGATGGCTGATGAGCCACAATAAATTGATACAGTTAGGTTGGGGTTTGTAGCCATGTCTGCCCCGCAGAACGATCGCCACTTCATCTCGATCGGATTCGGGATTCTCCCATGCATCCTGGCAATCCACCCGTACCTGATGCCCTCGCTTTTCAAAGGCACGTTTGAGGGCATTAGCGAAGTGAAAATCTCCCCATTCTCGGGCAACCTCTACATTGGGAACGGAGGTTTTGATGGCAATGCGATACTGCCCGACGTTGTTAGAGAAATGGCTAGGGGTTAAAACTCTTTTTTTTTTCAGCAAACAGTTGCCCAACCCCAAATGCAACGCCTCATTTTCCGGTTCGAGTTGCAACCCCATTTGATAAAATGCGATCGCCCCGGCAGAGTTCCCCCGGCGCGTCAGGGCATCCCCCAACCCCAGATACAGCCGCGCGTCGTCGGGTTTCAACTCCAACGCCCGATGATAATGTTCCAAATTATCCGGTTCTTCGGCAATCGCCCGCCGATACCATTCCAGCGCCGCCGTTACATCCTCCCGCGCCTTCTCCCGCAGCGCCACCGCCAGTTTGCGCGCCAGCCAGGGGGTTTC
>NZ_JADEXN010000110.1 GCF_015207075.1 Zarconia navalis LEGE 11467 | reverse complement strand
CCCCACCACCACCACAGTGACGGGGTTTGCCTATGAGTTTTTTGGATCGTCCATTTCATCGAGCGCTCTTTGAATTGCCTGTCTTACAAATTCTTGCCATTCGTCAATCGATTTCACTCTTTGCATCATCGACTCACCAACGCGAAGCTGTAATTTTGCCAGCAGCGGCTCATCCCGATCGGTCGTATAAGAAGTTAAATTCTCAGGCGCACCACCAGGACGACCTGATTTACCTTTGACTCCAGCCATAAATGTAACGGGTATTTACTTTACCCATTATTACACGTATACACGTAAAATAATGTAACGAATTCCTTCATTATTACGTGTATTCATGTAATAATGAAGGAGAAGCCGAGAGACAAAGCTACTAAACGATTTCTCTCGGCTCTACTCACAACGTAAATTGGAGCAATCTAATTATGTCACCATCAGTCGAACAATACGATGGCTTGAATGCATTGTTGCAACATGTCACCGATCTAGAGTTTAAGCTCTCGTCTTTCCTCCTATCCAACTCTGAGGAAAGCGTCACCGAGAAGGATGTTTTTCAACTGAAAGCGCTTTTGCAAGGCGCATCAAAACCCCATATCGAAGAATGCCAAAGCGAGAAGGAAGTCTGGGAACAGATTGAGTGTGAAATCAAGGATTACGAATGCGAGCGAGATCGGGCTGAGGAGGAAGCAGCCAAATACTGGGCGCAAGTTCGGCGGCAGGATGAGAACGACTACTATGCCTCGGTAATGTAACGACCCAATTGGGGGGATGCCTTCATTCCCCCACCGTCAACTTCCTCCAGATAAAATCATGCTCGAACTCGAACAGTATCCGCGAGAAATCGCACGCATCCAGCGCAACATCCTCGATCGCGAGAAGCAAATTCGCCGCCTGAGTGAAACTCTGTCACTGATTGACAATCAAATCGATCGGGCGATCGCCTACGATGACGATTTGAGGAACGACAGCCAGCGCAAAGCCAAACGCAACGAGCTACGGCTTGAAGACTTAGAACGATCGAAAGTCCTCAAACAAATTCGGGACGCAAGCGATCGTAAAACCGAGCTAGAGATTGACTTGGAGTATTACCGCTGCGAGTACAAGATTCGGTTGCTGATGCTGCGTGAAAAAGTGGCTCAGCTAGAGTCCGCCGCCTGATGAATCTTGGGGATACCGACATCCCCGCTCGTTCCCCCCCATCGAACTCAACATCATGCAAGCTGTCGAATCGATCGAGAATAAACTTCAACCCCCGAGCCACCCTGGAGAATGGACGCTCAAACAGATTCAAGATGCCATCAAGCGCCCATTGCCTCAATCTATGCTCAAAAAACTTAAGGATAAAGGCAATGCCCCTTACGTTCCCTGGTTTCGGGTCTGTCCGATTTTGGATAAGTATGCCCCTGGTTGGACGTGGGAAATTCGCTCGACTCACCTAAGCGACGATCGGATTTTCATAGTCGGACGATTGACCCTTCCCACCGCTGGGGGTGACGTATGGCGAGAGGCAACCGGAACTGAGGAACTCAAACGGCTCGATCGCAAAACTGGAGAATTGACCGAACTGGCTTACGGCGACCCTAGTAGTAATGCCGAGAGTATGGCATTTCGACGAGCTGCGGCGAAATTCGGTTTGGCACTGTACCTGTACGAGAAGTAATGGAATTCGCTCGAACGATGAAAAAAATTGCTATTGGAATTCTTCTGCTTTGGATGCACGGACTCATGTCTTGCGGCTCGACGAAGCGCTGCGTCTTTGTGGGAGAATTTTCCAACCCCAACCCATCCAAGAAAATGTGTGGGTATAAATGCCGAGGTTACGGCGCGATCGCCACGTTTGAGTGGGATAAAAATAAGCCCTGTCCTCCCTCCTTTGACGGGAACTTTCCCGGCCCCTAATTCGATTGAGAAGAGAGGGCGATCTGCTTTCTCTTCCCAAATTGTCCAAATTCGATCGATAAAAAAATGTCTTCAATCCTAACAACCGCCCAAACCGCATACGATAACGGAAATTACGATCGCGCCCTACAACTGCTCCTTCCCCTGGCAGAAGCGGGCCACGCAGAAGCTCAATGCCTCGTCGGTTCGATCTATCATCTCGGCTTGGGCAGCATCGAACCGAACGAGCCAGAAGCCGAAAAGTGGTATACCTTCGCCAGCGATCGAGGACACGGTTTGGCTTCCAATAACCTGGCCGCTCTCATCGGCAGTTCCGATCGCGAGCGAGCTAAGGCGTTGTGCCAGCTTGCGATCGCTCAAGGCTTCAGGCACGCTCCCAATTCTTTCTAGTCCCGCACCAGTGCGATGAATCTATCGGTTATTAATCGAAAAACCACCCCCGGCGGCATCTACATCGGTCGTCCGTCGATTCTGGGTAATCCCTATAAAATCGGTCGAGATGGCGATCGCACTGCGGTAATCCAAAAATATCGGCGCGGACGAGAGCAAGAAGTTCAACGCCGAGGCGCGGTGTGGGAAGAGTTGAGGAAACTTGCAGCCCGTGTTGCATCGGGGGAGGCGATCGAGCTTGCGTGCTGGTGCGCTCCCGAACCCTGCCACGGGGATGCGATTAAATCTTGCCTCGAATGGATAATTCGCGAACGTTTGTATTAAAGGATGAGATGATATGAACCCATCACAGATGACCTACTCGCAAATCCAGCAATTGCTCTACGAGTTTGATATTTGCACGCGCCATGCTTCCGAAGATGAAGACTTGAGCGAGTTGGAAGACGAGAAAGCCCAGCTCGAAGATGCCCTCGCCAATGGGAACTATCTCGATTGCGAATACCAGTAAACTTCAGGAGAAACAACGATGCAGCAGCACTGCTGGATGAAAGAATCGACAGCGCGATCGAGGATTTAGACCGCTAATGTTGATGGGGATGCCGTCATCCCCGACCCCTCTTGAAATGGATTGTAGAACGATGAATAACTTCACCCCTTTATCGGTTACGCTGCCCAAAGAACCCGCCACCATTCACATGGCTCTGGTGCTACGCCAGCTCGGAGATAAATTCGCCACCCATATCGAAGATTTAGATGGCAAAGCGCGAGGAATTAACGATCGCTATTTAAACGGTCATTACTTCGACGATTACGAGGATGCGGTGGAAGACTGGAAATCCCGCCTGCGCGAGAAAGTCGATGGCGATCGCTACGACAGTATTATTCGGGAGCTGCAATTAGACCGATGATAACCAGCGATTCTCTGACCCAGATTCAATCCTACCTCCAGCAACGAGTCGAGCAGATGCGCAAGTACGGCAGACCCGATCGCAAATACTGTTGCTTTGAAGAACTCATCCTCGATCGCGGCGTGGCGATGACTGCTGCCTCGAAGCCGCCGAAACTCAAGCGCGGTCTACCAAAGTCGTGCTATTACAATTGCCAACAAGTCGCATTCGGACGCAAGACTCTAACCTACGTGGAGGGTTATGCTATCTCAGCCGATATCCCAATGGCGATCGCCCATGGATGGCTAGCGAACGACAAAGGCGAAGCAATCGAACTCACTTGGGAAGAGCCAGGGATAGCATATCTCGGCATACCCTTCTCGACGAAGTGGGTCAAAGCCTTTCTAAAACAGCGCAACCGACCGGATAGCTTGAGTATCTTTGAGGGAAATTATCTAGAGGAGTTCTCACTGTTGAAAGATGGCATCCCCACCGAGGCGATTGTCTCGTTACAGAATGAGGTCGTTCGTTAATCGATTGCAATGACAAACAATTCCCTGACCCACCTCAAATCTGACCTAGAAGCCCAAGTCAAAATTCGCAGACAACTGCACCGCTATCCGGAGTGGAAATACTGCGGATTTGCAGAATTGGTTCTCGATCTCGGTCAGCCCATGACCGCCGTTCCCCTACCGCCCTATCTCGATCTCGGCTTGCCAAAATATTGCTACCGCAACGCCCAGCAACTCGCCTTTAAACACACAACCCTGACTTACGTTGAAGGATTCGCGCTCTCGTCGGACGATTTGCCGATAGCAATGCCCCATGCATGGCTGGCGAACGACAAAGGTGAAGCGATCGAACTCACCTGGGAGGCTCCGGGAACCGCATACCTCGGCATACCCCTTGAAACCCAGTGGGTGAAATCATTTCTGAAGCAACGCAAATGCAAAGACGAACTGAGCATCTTTAACGGAAATTATCTAGAGGAGTTCTCACTGTTGAAAGATGACATCCCCCAGGAGGCGATCGCATCATGAAAAATTGGCAACCCCAAATCGGAGAGCGAGTGGGAGTTAAGTGTAGCGACCTGCAATAAGAAACACCTCGACCTGCAAACAAGACTTTTTTGAGCCAGGATTATTTGCAACTACAACCTCGTCTGAGCCAGGATTATCTGCAACTGGGACAAGATTAACTGCAACCAGCCAGGATTATCTGCAACTAGGCTCAAATGTTTACCACTCCTGAATCTGGCGGCAATCTGAGCGCTTTGACCCTTGTTGAAAACGGAAGCCTGAGTCAAAAAACTCATCATCTGGGACGATTAATTTCCCTAGATAACTTGACCGAGTTTCTTGACGGCAGCAAGCCAGAATTCTCGTGAAGCCAGAGGTCTAAATCTCCGAGTCAAAAAAACGACCGTTTTCTTAACTCGCTCGTTGCAGTTAATTCTGGCTCCAGTTTCTTATTGCTGACCCGTTGCAAATAATCCTGGCTTAGTTGCAGTTAAT
This sequence comes from Zarconia navalis LEGE 11467, assembly GCF_015207075.1. Lineage (GTDB taxonomy): Bacteria > Cyanobacteriota > Cyanobacteriia > Cyanobacteriales > Geitlerinemataceae > Zarconia > Zarconia navalis. The sequence goes on along the minus strand of NZ_JADEXN010000110.1, from coordinate 6,672 downwards.
CCTGGCTCAATGACTCGTTTAGTTGCAATTAATCCTGGCTGAAAACGAACCTTATTGCTGGTCGGAGGGTTTCTTATTGCTGGCTGCCACACCTACCTCCTCCGCCACTCCCACGGATACTCCGGCACGCCACTCGCCCACACTCCCAATCGCTGTTTCTTCGCTAACTGGCCTGAATAACTCACCGCATCCCAATTTTTGCAATTTTCCTTGTAATCCTCGTAGGGAAACGCTGCCCCCGCAACGACCATATTGCTCTGCACCAATCCATCGTCATTCCAGAGTTCCGCCACCACTCTGCCATATCGATCGACATCCACCGGATCGACGGTGACTTCACCCGCCGCTAAAATCGATCGCAGCGTATCGCGCGCCATAATCCCGTGCCGCTGCTGTTTTTCCGGGGCATCGATGCAAGCAAACCGCACTTTAATCTCGCCTTTGTCGTTGGCATACTTCGCCAGTTCGGGACGATCCGATTTCACGCGAATCGTATCGCCATCGTAGACACTGCCAGGAACTACCCGAGCTGGATATCCCGCCGCCTCCCAATCGCCGCGCACCTCGACGGTTTGGATGATGCGGGGTTCCGATTCGGCACGACCTCGGATGACGCTGTGACCGATGAGGGCGATCGCAATGAGTACAGGTGCAGCGCCTAGGAGTTTGTTAGTCATTAGCAATGAGTGAAATTTCAACTTGAATATTGCGATCGCTTTGTCCCAAAATCTTCACCCGCCGGATACTGCCGCTGTAGGGCGACTTGATTGCGGTAATTTGCTCGATTTTCTCCTCGATATCCTGCAAATCGTTCAATAATTGGGCTTTCTGATAGCTCTGCTGCTGCCCGGAACGCTGTTGTTCGAGCAATAACTGCTGCTGGTTGAGCTGCTGTTGCTGCAAGAAAACCAGTTCTTCTTGTTGGCGCAAGGCTTTGGCTTGATTCAACCGAGCCATCGTATCGGATATCCGATATCGCGCGTCGGCGAGTTGCTGTTGATACTGGATTTGTCTGTCGAATGCCTCTGGCTCCGTCACGCTTGCCATCCAGGGGTCATAGTGGTTCGTCGGTGGCGGCGCGGAGCCTTCGAGCCTTGCTAGTTCTGCCCTAGCCGAAGCAATTTGGTTTTCCTCCACGGAGAAATCGGCGGTGGGTAATTCCATCAGCGGGTTAACGGGAATCGCGATCGGCTGTTGGGATAGGGCTAGTTCGAGTTGTTGCTTCTTGGCTTCGAGGGCCACCCGTGCCTCAGTGCGATCGCACAAAACTTGACCCGCCATCACCGTCTGCTTTTCGGTCACCTTCACATCATCCAAAGTCGTGACGTTGCAAGTAATTCGATGTCGCTTGGACGAAGACGCTTCCGGGGATGGCGTTTCTGAATTCCCCAATGGCGAAGCCGATGGCGACACCTGGGCGATGACGGGTTGAGTCGGTGGCTGCTGCGGCCAGACGACGAGGGCAATGGTAGATACGATCGCGATCGGGGCAAATTTGCTCAATTCCATACCGGCGCGGGCTTAATAATCTTGACGGAGAGAGAACCGATCGCATACTGGTCGGCAAGCAGTTCGATCGCCTTCTCTATTCCTTCATAACTCAGCTTCAGGGTCGATCCGCTCAATCCGACCGTGGAATATCCCGTTTGCGGCGGAATCTCGATATCTTCGGGGAAATCCACCGTCACATTGCCAGTCACAAAAACGATCGCATCGGGATAGCTCGCTCGAACTTCCTCCAGCTTCGGTAATGGGTTCTCATCGTCAAAGGTGAGGGTTTGAAGTTGAGTTTGTGCCGTCTGACCCACGTCGGTGGTAACTTTGGTGGCGATAATCTGCTGGTTGGTTTGGAAAATCCGTCCAGTGCGATCGAGAACGATAAATTCGTTGCCAGCGGTATCGAGGATAAAGTACTTTCCCGATGCGTCCGTGCGATCGCTCGCGTAGACCCCCTCGATGTTCGCCCAAATCTGATGGGTGGCGGCATTTTGGTTGTAAGTGGCAATGGCACCGTCGCGCAAACCCAACCCTTGCGTCACCTGAGCTTGAATCCCACCGCCCCCGGCGATATGAATGCCAGCCGCGAGTAGAAAACCTGCCAGCACCAGCACCCAATATTCTCCAGGGCCACCCGTGGTCAGTCGCCTGTGGGGATTGCTCACGCTGATACACCAAGCCTTGCAGGGCCAAAATAGCTGAACCCCCTGCTTGGTGAAACAATCGGAGAAACAGGAGAGCAAATGTCCCAGCGGCAGGGCCAGGGCAATTTGCCAGGGCTGACCGAAATAGTGGCAAGCTCCAAAACTCAGCGCCGCGAGCAATGCCGTCGCCGCCAAACTGTGGGTTATCGATCGATGGGGGAACCGGTCTTCGATCCAGCTCGATATCGGAAATAGGATTTGCCCGATGGTGCTGGTGCTGGTGTCCAAATCCGGAAGCTGCGATCCGACAATAGCCAGCCCCAAGATAAACGGATCGGCGCTGCCGAGTATCAGAGACGTTCCAGCCGCTGCGATCGCCCCATGGGTAATTGCCATCATTGTCCGAATCGCTTCCTTGCCCCGCGAATGGAGCCGAGTTGTTTCAAGGTCATCCCGCTGACGAGCGCCACGCCGCCAAAAATATAGAGCGATTTGTTCTGAGTTCCCATCCCGATAAACCGCACCACCCCAAAGCCCATGAGCATCGCTATCAGAATTGGCATAATCACCAGATATTGCGTATGCTCGGGCTTGGCTTTTTGGTTGAGTCCGAGCTGCTCGTTGCGAATCACCTTTTTTGCTAATAGGGGATTTCGTCCCGCCAGCGGTTGCAACTCGGCCAGGCGCGATCGGGAAATTGGCAAACCGATGCGGGACGCTTCAGCGCTCATCACCGATCGAATTTGGGCATTATCTGGCAGCTCTAACTCGACTTCCACCATGTCGAGAAAAATGTCCCGCTGCGGATTGACCACCGCAAAGCAAACCACTTTGACTCCTGATGCGATCGCATCTTCGAGCCAATATCGAACGCCGGTGGTCAATCGTTTGGCTTCGGGGAATATCAATAAGGTGTTCTCGTCGATATTCCCAGCGATTTCCTCTTTGAGTCCGTCCATGGTCAATGGCTTTTCTCCCACCTCTTCGCCATCCTTGTTCAGTTTCGGTTCGGTGGTGGGGATATCCAGTTGCTCGGCGATGTCGGTGAAGAATTTCTTACCGCTGCCTTTATAGATGGCGATCGCGCAATCCATTTCCCCAGCAAATCTATTGAATAAGGCTTGGGCAAATTGCGCTTTTCCCGTTCCCGCCTCACCGAGAACGAGGACGCTGTGACCCGATCGAATTGCTGATGAGACTTGCTCGAATTCCGGCGAGTTTACGCAGACTGGCTCTGGTTCTTCCCGCTCCGATTGCTCCGATACTGCGCTAGGAGATTGGATGCGATCGAAGCGGGCGTGTCCTTTGGGTTGGCAGCTTCGCGCACGGCACTCACTTTCCCTTGCAAATCGGGAGGCAAATCCTCGAAGGTCATGTCCTGAGCGAGGCTGAGCTTAACCAATTCGGGCATTGCCAAATTGCGCGCTTTGAGTTCGGCGGCTTGGCGCATCAGACCGTCGATATCCATATTGGCGGTGGGTTCTTCCGGTTCGACGTAGATATCCTCGGTCGCCAGGTCTGCGGTGGTGTCCTCTGTGGCGATCGCATTGTCGTTTGCCTGGACTAACGCGCCGGACTCATCGGTTTTGTTATTAAGAAATCCCTCAATTTTTCCGTTCTTGTTGTGGTAAACTTTGAGTTCTTCGAGCTGATTCATTTGCTCGGAGTTCAAATATTTTTTCCTACTAGAATCGCTTTTTTGCTCGATGCCGAGATACTCCACCCATTTGTAAAAAGTGGTTTTTCCAATATCAAGAGTATCTAAAGCCTGTTCGCGGTAATACCGGGTTACGGTCGCGGAATCTGTAGTCATAGCAGAATTTTTTTTATTTCTCTATCCCATATTATGCAAAGCCCAGAAAAAAAACTGCCACCAAGATTTCGCGGTATTCCGCGCGGAAAGTTTGAAGATTCCGTAAACCCCATTGACCGGATCTGGCAATCGATCGGGCTAAAAACGGCGATGAAAATAACTCAATAACGCGCGAATCTATCGCGGCAAATTGGGAAATCAAGGCAGCGGCAAATCATGCGATCGCTCGAAATTACAGCCGGGGGAAATATCTAGGAGCCGTTGCGCGATCGAGAATTTGAGTACCGATGTTTGTCACTTCGGCAGTCTGGAACTGCCAAAGTCTGAAACTGCCAAAGTCTGTGAGTCTGTCAGTCTGTTTCTTCCAAGCTCAGGGAGTCTCGCAGTTCGGCTTCGGTTGCCCCACTAAGTACGTCAGCGCGATCGAGGAGCAAATCTACGGCAACCCGAATCAGGGTGTTTTCGGTGATGCGCTCGCCGCCGCGTTTGGCACGGTTGAGCTTGCGGGCGATCGCGGTGAGGCGATCGAGCTGGTCTTCCCGCAGTCGGGTTTCTTTGCGAATTAGGGTGAGGTACTTCGGCACTTGGGTACTTTGGGAGTTTGTTAGTTTGTGACTTCGGGAGTCTGTATCTTCGCTAGTTCGATCGTTCGCAACTTCGGCAGTCTGTATCTCTGTCGGTACGGTTGCTTGAGACTCTGTTACTTTGAGAGTCTGTAAGTCTGTAAGTTTCGGAGTTTGTAAGTTCGTCACTTCGTTCTCTTGAGAGTCTGGGACTTCCGTACTCTGTAAGTCGGTTTCTTCCGGTCGCTGGGTTTCTTCTTTGACTAAATCGGAGAGTTTGCGTCGCTTGGCCATCACCATTCCCTCTGCAATTCGTCAACAACTTTGCGATAGTCCGAGGCGGCAATCCCGGCGTTTCTACCTTTCATTTGGGCGATCGATATTCCTTCGAGGGGGGCGCGTTCGTGAACTTTGTAGGCTCGGATGAAACTGTTAAAGGTGGGAATCCCGGCATCCATGAGGGATTGTTGGGCTTCGAGAGCTTCGTTGATGCTGCGCGGATCGACTTTGGTTAGCAGTACCCGATGGTCAACTTTGGCGGTGGCGATCGCGCTGCGGACGGTTTCGATGAGGGCAGATAAGTCCATCGGTGCGGGTTGGGTGGGCAATATCAGATAGTCGGCCGCGCCCACTACGGCTTTGAGGGCATCGCTTCGCAGCGCCGGGGGCGTATCGACCACCACCAGTTCGTAGTCTTTCACTTTTTTCAACTGCTTGAGGAGTTGGGGATCGGTTTCTTGGGCTAAGTCGAAGGGCATTTCTCCGCGATCGACCCACCAGGAGGCAGAGGCTTGGGGGTCGGCATCGACGAGCAGGGTCTTGTAGGTATTGGAGAGGAGCGCGGCGAGGTTGACGGCGCTGGTGGTTTTGCCCACACCACCTTTCCCATTGGCGATCGCCAGGATTTTGGACATACTTCGGGACTCTGTTAGTTCGGTACTCTGTAACTCTGTAAGTTCCGAAGTATGTGAGTTACAGACTCTGGAAGTTACGGAGTTACACCGATTACGATAGCAGACCCGAAATATTTCGCTGCGAAAGTTTTCCAATTGGCTTTTGTATAGCAACGGAGAAATTTTGGTCGCTAAGGCCCAAAGCGAGATATAGGAGCGATGCTAGAGAAGCTGCCAGGAAGTGCCAAGGTGCGATCGGAAGTGGGATCGAAGGTTCGCGTCGCCAGGGGTAATCTACCTCTAGAATGGGGTTGAGTCGAGAGCCTTGCCAGCGCTCGTTTCCGAACGTTTTATCTAGACATCCCCCTTTCTACGCCGTTTTCGGAGCCTCGATCGCTCAAATTTATCGTAAAAAATATGGCTGTAACTTTTTCCCTATCTAGTTTTGAGCGTTTTGGCATTCGAGGGCGATCGCTCCTGTGCGGCGGGGAAGGCTGCCAATTTCCCGATTTTTTGCATTCGATCGGTCTGAGATGGGTCAAAGAACTTTTGATTGACGTACAATGCGAGAAAAATCTCCTAAACGACACTGGGAAAAGGGGTTGGGTGAATCTAACCCGTTGCTTGATTTTTCTTGACCCGTCTCGAGAAATCGCCCAAACCCCCATTCTCTCGTGGAGATGGTTCAAATCCTTGCAGAAACTGGGATTGAGGGGTGTCAGTTGGCCGGTTTGCAGACTCGATTTATACTGTAAGAGAGAGACGGGTCATTTTGAGGCTCAAAACTCTTGTTCTGTCTGGGTTCTACAGACGAACTCCCTACCGATTGGGTTAAATCGGATTAGTTGGAAACGACCCTGAAGTCAAACTCCTCCCAAATCACTATTGTTTTGCCCTACCGATTGGGTTAAATCGGATTAGTTGGAAACCGCCCGCTCATTTAGAGCATTGATTTTTGGCTCTGAGGCCCCTACCGATTGGGTTAAATCGGATTAGTTGGAAACACCGCCCTTGGATGGCTGTTTAGCCATAGGTCATTCGCCCTACCGATTGGGTTAAATCGGATTAGTTGGAAACGGTGGGAGGGCAGATTGGACGGGCCGGGGGTAGGGTTCCCTACCGATTGGGTTAAATCGGATTAGTTGGAAACAAATTAGAGGTCGCCAGGATCGGTCACAGGATCGGTCACCCCCCTACCGATTGGGTTAAATCGGATTAGTTGGAAACACTATAGGTACGGACATCCACGCTATGAGCAGACC
>NZ_JADEXN010000109.1 GCF_015207075.1 Zarconia navalis LEGE 11467 | reverse complement strand
CAAGATGCGTGGGGCGTTCAAATCCCTCTGCCGGAGACGATCGCACCCCGTGGAAGTTCGAGCGATCGCGCTAAGCATCTCGGGGCTGACGATCGCAATCAGCGACTTTTTGGAGGGTGAAGGGGGAGACGCGCAGACGCAGAGACGCAAAGACGCGGAGATAGAGAAAATTTAAGTCCCCATTCCCTGTAACAGAAAAAAATAGACCCTCCAGAAGGGGTAAGAGTCCCCCAGTGGTAAAGTGTAAGAACGAACGGGAAACTGGAGTACGAACCTTCTTCCCCATCCCCTATTTCGGTTGACGCGCGATCTATGACAACACTCCCTCAATCTACCCTTCGTCGCCTGCAACAACTGCCGCCAATGCCCTGCGTGTGGGAAGGCGATCGTCGTCCGGTTGCCGCTCGGGACGATATGGGGGTTCCGGCAACCGGAACCCATGGCGAGTGCATTTTATGGGTGGATGGTTCTCAAGGAATCGTGCGAGCCGTGGATATGGTTTCTGAGGAAACAGGTTTAGAAGCGATCGTTCGGGTGCTGTTGCGGGCGATGGAGCATCCCCACAATCGGGCGCAACCGGGGCGACCTCAAAAAATCGTCGTCAGAGATCGGGAAGTATTGTTTTTCCTGCGAGGGGTTCTTCAAGATCTCGACATCGCCTTAGAATACGTACCGGATTTACCCCTCATCGATGAAATTTTTCGCGGGTTTCAAGAGGTAGCAGGCGTTCGCCCGCCCCAACTTCCGCCGCAATATTCTCAGCTCCTCGATCGCAGCGCCGGCGAGATTTGGCAAGATGCACCTTGGCATTTTTTAAGCGACCACCAAATTATCGGCATCGAACTCAACCGATGGGATATCGAAACTCTCTACGCTTCGGTACTCGGAATGCTGGGATTGGACTATGGTATTTTGTTCTACCGTTCTGTGGACTCATTAAAGAAGTTCCGCGCGTCGGTGATGGAGCGGGACTCGATGGAGCAGCTCGAAGCGGCTTTTTTGAGTCAAGATTGCTTGTTTTTGACTTACGAAAGCCTTGAAGAAGAATTCAACGAAGACTCCCACGGCGATTTGGCGGATTTACCCTGGTCGGACATCGAACCGACTTTCGGAAATTTGCACCCTCTCGAAGGACTGCGCTCTTTTCTCTACGACGATGAAGCCATGGCGATTTGGGTCACCCTCAAAGCCTTGCATCGTTTTTTTCGATCGTATCATCGCAAACTCAATGGCGATACCTTCGAGTCTTGCCAGGGAACATATAAAATTGACTTGCCCCCAGAGATCCCGTCTTCGCCTTCCTCAATGCAGGTGAGCGTCTCGACTCTACCGGATCTGGCTGCGGAGCTGTTCGATATCGTTCGAGATGGAGAAAATCGAGAAGATCGGTTCGAGGAGTTTGCATTGCCCCTTCTCGATGAAGATTTGGTTCCTCCCAAGGCTTTACTGGGCTTAGAGGTGATGCCGTGGACTCAAATCGAGTCCTTCCGTCACACCATCGGACTCCAGGTCGAGATGGAAATTCCCCAAACCGGGCGGGGATTGCCAGTGCTGACCGTTCAAACAACCCGCCCGAAAGCCAAGCGGTTGATTGAGGAGATTGTTGCCGCTGGCGGACTGCGGGGACTGTGCTTCAACCCCGGAGAAAATCCCCTCGAAGATGAATTCTACGATTTGGGAATTCTGCAAACCCACGACGAGCAATTACATTTATTTGGAGAGTTCGATCGAGAGGATAATGGATATCTGCGATCGCGTCAGCAATGGGAAGTGGCTTTGGAGAAAGCCCAAGGGTATTGTGGTGTGATAGTGGCGATGGGCGCGACGGGGGCTTCTCGGGGCAACCCACAACCCAAAGATATGATGGCACTGTTTACCCTTCGATCGATTACGCCCGAAGAATTGGGCCTCGGCCCGCTGCAATTAATGCCAATGCTTTCTTATTAAGCAAATAGATATCTCCCGAACGGACTTGTATAACGCTATATCTATTTGGCATTGCGAGCCGATCGATACAATTTTAATTAAGATGGATCGGTTAGAGGATCGCCGAATTCCCTGATTTCCACCAGCGGTTTCTTTTGTTCCAAAGTTGTCGGAGGATCGATTTCAACAGGATCTTCCGGCGCGGGTTCTGGGGTAAACTCGGGAACGAACTCCTCCGTGTAGGTTTCGGTCGGTGGTTCGGTTTCGATGTATTGAGGTTGAGGTGCGGCTGGTGCGGCTGGTGGGGCATTGAGAAGAGCGACCCAATCCTGAATTTGAGTCTGAGCGCGATCGTACAGGTTACTATCCGGGGGGATTTGCTCGGCAATGGCGATCGCGGCAGAGAGATCCGACCACGATAAATCTTGTGCGATTCCCCACAATTGCTGGCTCCACTGCTCGATATTGCGATCGGCTTGAGATCGCCAGATGCTTCCGGATGAAATTTGACTGGCCGTGCGAATGGCCGAGGCTAAACCTTCTGAGGTTCCAGCACTGGCTAGAGCGTTGGCATCGTCGATATTTTGTCGATCGCTTGCCTCAGTCTGCCAATTGTAAATCGAGTCTTGGGCCTCGCCGTAGAGGGGACTGGCTTGGGAAACGCGAGCTGCTACTTCAATGGCACCAGAAGTATTTCCCGAATTAGCTAGGGCTTGGGCTCGATTTAAAATCGGACGATCTTCTTGGAGGGCGATTTCTCCTTCCCAGCGATCGATAAACTCCCGAGCTTCCCCATAGAGCGATCGCGAAACTCCAATTTGCCGGGCCAGATCGATCGCCTCGCGCAAAGATTTGACATCACCGCGACTCGCCCGTTGTCGTGCTTGGGTGAGGGTGGGTCGATCTTGAATCGTTTCGATGTCCCCTCTCCAACGCTGCACTTCTTCCTGAGCGATATCCCAGAGGGGATTATCCGTAGGAATCCGTTGGGCCTGGGCAATCGCCGAGGTCAAATCGCTAACACTGCCGGTTCGGGCAAAATCGCGGGCGCGTTCGAGGACGGCGACTTGCTCGATGGATTGCTGCCAGCGAGCGATCGAGCTTTGCGCTCGACTGTAGAGGGGGTTGTCCGGACCGATGCGCTGGGCTTGTTTGATGGCATTTTCCAAACTGCCCACCGTCGGTCGCCAGGATTGGGATTCGGCACGGGCGAGGGTAATAAAGGCTCGCGCTTCCTCTTTGAGGTTAGTACTTTGGGGAATGCGGCGGGCGATGGCGATCGCTTGGGATAAATTGCGCGCCTCCAGAGCCGCATCAGCCAAGTTCATGATGTCTCGCCCGTATTCTTCGATGGATTTGCGGGCGGTCTGATAAACGTAACTATCAATGCCCACTTCTTCGAGGGTTTCGATCGCTTCGGCGAGGTTATCCACCCCCCCACTCCCGGCTAAATCTTTGGCTTTGGAAATTTTTCCCGCATCTACCCGCGCCGCTTGAATGGTAACGGTTGCTTCTTGATACTTGGTGGTTTCCCAATAAGTGTTCCTCACCGCGAGGAGTTTAGTCGCATGACGAAAGGCCGTCGCCCAGTTTTGCTGGCGCAGTTGATCTTCAATATCCTTGTAAATCTTTTCGGCATCGGTCCAAATCGTCTGCCAACTTTCGATGCGTTCTTCGATCGCTTGGGCGTTAGCACGAGAGCCTTCGCTGGTGGGTACTTTACGGGCGATGGCGATGGCTTCGGCAAGTTTCCCCCCGTGGAAGTTCTCCTCGGCAATATTGAGGATTTCCTGAGTCCACTCTTCGAGACTTTGGTTGATGGTTCCTCGCAAAGCGTGCTCGGCGGGTAGAGCATCGACCAAGGCGATGGCTTCGAGGAGGTCGTCAACGGTTTTTTTCTGGGCGGCAACTTGGGCGCAGTAAAGGCGCATTGAGGCTGAAGCCAGGGGCCAGAACATCGACGGACAGTTGGGCAGGGAGGGAAGCTTTAACAGCAGCGCCACGGCGGTAAAACCCGCACCGCCAAAACTCAGGCAAACCAGCAGCACCCAGACCTGCCAGCTGGGCCATTTGAACGAGCGTCTAGTTCGTCGATTTCGAGGTGGCGAATTCGTTTTGTCTGATGGAGAAGAGGCAATGGCTGCAGGAGGGGGAAGCGTGCCGACCGAAGACGAAGACTTGGCAAAAAAAGTGGTGGTTTCCAAGTCTCCAGAGGTGGCAGTCGCCCGATCGATTTTGGCGCGATATCCAGAGTTCGATCCATCCGATGGGGATGTCGGGGATTTGCCGTTTTCGTCCGCATCCGATGGTGCATTATCCGCCCACCAGTCGGGAATTTCTCGTTTGCTCGTCATTACCCACACCTCACTACTCGTCTTCGCCCTAGTTGGGGCTGGGAACGTACAATCGTAGACATCGTACCCTTCTTACTGCTAAAAAGCCAGACTCGGACTAAAGGATTATTCGATCGAGACCCGACTACACCGCCAAGATCGCCGATTCCAGAATTGAGTTCGCCATCGGCAGACAAAAATCCATTTGTCGTTCACACTCTAGAAATAGCCAACATCGATCGTGCCTTGCAATTGTCTATGCTAGAACAACTCAAGCCCAGCTATTCCGTTGCCTGGATTAATAAAATTGCCGATGTGCCAACTCAGGCATGGGATGCCCTGGCAAAACCCTTGAAGACCCCTTTTTTCGAGTGGGATTGGCTGCACGATATGGAAATTTCGGGCAGTACCACGGCGAAAACGGGTTGGTTGCCCAATCACTTGACCGTGTGGCGCGATCGCACTCTCGTTGCTGCCGCACCACTTTACGTCAAAGGTCATAGCTATGGAGAGTTCGTTTTCGACCATCAATTTGCTGAGTTGTCCGAGCGTTTGGGCATTGAATACTATCCCAAACTGTTGGGGATGAGTCCGTTTACGCCAGCGGAAGGTTATCGATTTCTGATGGCACCGGGGGAAGATGAGGAAACGCTAACATCGATGATGATTGCCCAAATCGATCGATTTTGCGATCGCCACCAAATTTCGGGATGTCATTTTCTCTACGTCGATCCCGAATGGCAGCCGATTCTCGAACGCAACGGGTTTAGTCAGTGGCTGCACCACAGTTATATTTGGCAAAATCAGGGATTTGAGACGTTCGATGACTATTTAAAGGTGTTTAATGCCAATCAGCGTCGCAATATCAAACGAGAACGAAAAGCGGTGACTAAAATAGGTTTAAAACTGCAAGCGCTGACAGGAGATGAGATTCCTCTGTCAATGTTTTCTTTGATGTCTCGTTTCTACGAAAATACTTGCGATAAATTTGGCTGGTGGGGAAGTAAATATCTCACCCCCAATTTTTTCGATCGGCTTTATGACAATTACCGCCATCGCACGGTTTTTATTGCCGCGTACGACGAACTCGACGAGACTCAACCCATAGGGATGTCCTTTTGCCTGACCAAGGGCGATCGTCTTTACGGTCGCTACTGGGGCAGTTCTCGGGATATCGACTGCCTGCATTTCGATGTTTGTTATTACTCCCCGATCGAATGGGGGATTCGTAATGGCATCCAAACCTTCGATCCCGGTGCAGGAGGACGACACAAAAAACGTCGCGGCTTTCCGGCTACGCCTAACTACAGCTTGCACCGGTTTTATAACCCCAAACTCCGACAAATTTTGCTGCCGTACTTACGAGAGGTCAATCAAATGGAACAGCAGCAAATTGATGGCATCAATCAAGATTTGCCCTTTTCTCGGGAATGGTGCAAATAACGCTTTTCTAGAGATACCCCTTTCTTTTGTTTGAAATGGAATCTCCAAAAATTCCATCAAAAAAGAGCCAAGCTTTTAGAACTTGGCTCTTTTTTTAGATGCTAGATAGGTAGACGAAGAGACCAGGAGTATAACTTTTTAATTCTCCCCCAGACTCCTATGGATTCGTTGAAATTGATAAGGTATAGTTTTCGTCAGTTCCAACACGATCGCCGACGAAAATCGAGTAAGTTCCCTCCTCCCAATATCCCGACTGTTGGGGATCTCGCGGAGCGCAAAATTCTCCCCCCGGCCCTCTCACCAACAGCGTGAGGTTCTCGGCACCATCCACCCACACTCTAAGATAGTCGAAGTCATCCGTGAGGACGAGTTCGTGGTTTGGGGTTTCGGAAATATAGCCGCAATTGCCGCTGTTGGATGTTCCGCCGGCAATACCGTCAACCGTCGTGGGTTCGGTAAATCCCGGTGATAGCTCCAGGGTTTGGGCGACAGCCGTTCGAGCGGTGACAAGCCCAATGGCGATTGCGATCGAAATTGCGAAGTAGCGCGTGAATCTGTTCATGGTGTTCTCCTCGGGTTAACAAATGTACGATTGACCCGGTAATCTACTCAGAAATTCAGGTAAGTGGCCAGCAGTGCCGTTCTGATTCGCGAAGATTTGAAAAAATAGGTCCGGGGACTTTCGATCGCCTATTGCTTGACTCTCTTTTCCTTGGGTTTTCAGCCTCATTTCGCCTCGTTTTGGCTGGAAATACAATTGGAATTGAGTGGTTCTGCGATCTTTGTCTAATTCAATTGTCGCGCTCCTAGAAAGAAAACGAAGTCGGGGTGTGACACTTGCGATCGCTTGCCCCCTTATTTTTCTAAGCGGATGGCGTACCACTGCAACAGTTTTCCAGCACTCAATTCAAACTCGCAACAGTTTTCGACAAGATGTTGGGATTGGTCTTCTAGAGAATTCAACGTTTGTAACTCTCTAGGTAAGCGATCGGTGTGATTTTTTAAAACGGTCTTTAATTTCTCTCTCAATTCGTCAGCGGATAAAATTTGCTCGGGTGAATTTGCTTCTAAGAAAACAAAATATTCTTCTGCATACATTGAAGAGTCAGACATTTTAGAGAAGAAATAATGAATAAATATTAACAATGTTATTATATTTCGAGAGTCACCATCGTTGTCACTTGAGTCAATTCTGGATTATCTTTCATTCTCTCGAATTTCCAGCCCAGCTTTGCCATATAGTCAAGAGCCATGGTCAAAAAACCGAGCTGGGAACTCATTTTATTCTCGCAGACAACACTTTGTTCGATTTGGTTGACGTACAGTTTCTCTAGATCTGAATCGATTAGTTTTTTTAAGAAATCTTGAAAGTCATTTATCGTTTTCGGTTCGATCGCATTTGTCGTCAAAAAGATGACTCGATCGGGAAGTAAGCGAAGCTGAATACTAACCGGATGAGAGAGTGCTTTATAGTTAAACTTCATTGCATTTTCGAGTAACTCATTTGCAATGTAGCTAATTGCGTCTTTAATCTCACTAGGAGAACGATCCGGCGATAGAAATTCCCCATCTTCTGGGAAAAAAGACATTAAGTAATCTGATAGAAAGTCGGCAGATAAACCATTATTTCGCCATCGCTGACGAATGGGAACCGAACTCGGAGAAAAGCCGACAACGATATATTCGTGAGTCTCAGGTAAGTCTTCATCAAAGTACCCAAAGATTTGACTCATGGTCGCTCCGTATTTTTGGCATACTTTCTCTATTGAACCATCCAGACGATCTCGCCCCGTCGGTTGCGGTGAGTGATTTTCACCGCGTTTTCGATCTTGGCTCAATAGAACAAGTGGAGAGTTTGCTCTCAAGAGAATCTACGAACTCTTTTATTATAGGGAACACCCGAGTCCAGGGGAAGAGATTTGGGGGGGTGTGCGATCGCGATTGAGAGATCGGGATTGACAAACTTTCTTCGAGCCAGCAGAATACCCGCACCCGCTCATACCAAGCTGGGTTCGCTAACAAAAGTTTCGGAAATGTCTAATCAATCCGAGGTTGGATCGAAAAACAAGACTCAAGACTGTAGACCGTGGTTGAGTTTCAGGGTTCCACCCCACCGAATCGCTCGCAAAACCCCCTCACCAATCGAAAATCATCGCAAAAAAACTCCCAGTCCGGCGTTGTCATCGCCCGATTGGGAGTTCTCAATCGCGTGTCGGGTTTTGCAGACCGAACAAACATCTGCTTTCGAGTCGTTTCGATCTTCTTTTAGTCGTCCACCACACTGGTTTGGACGATCGGGTGCAGTGCCCCCGTGCCTATCCCGTACCGGGTCAACGATGGGGGAATTACCCCGACAAAATTATTCGCCATAATTTCTGCGATCGAGTACTAGTCGCAGAGATGGTTCCCGAAAATTTCAAGAGCGATTGCTTTGAGTCAAATGCATTTCCCACAGACTAAAATCAATGGTCTGGACTGGTTTTAGAAGCGAGTCAATCGGGTGTTCTATGGGAAACGGGTAGCTTGTGAAGAACTCAAATGAGGAAAAAGTTTGCCCTCAAACCAACGAGAAACCGATCGCACACAAGGCTATATTCTTGGCTCTGGAGATTGCCAGAGGCGGTTAAAGGCTTTCTCCGACAGAAGAACTCGGTACGTTTGCATCGCGAAAATTGCGCCGTCCGCTGCCGCGATAAGGTTTCGCATCTTGGCTTTGGTCGGTTTGAGCCGAAAGTAACCCCCGACTGGCATAGGAAGAAGCGATTTCGGGGGTGCGATCGAGTTGAGCCATTGACGCCAAGGCGGCACTGACAACAAAACCCGATAGACACAGGGAACGAAAGGTCAACAGGGAACGAAAAGTAAACATAAGCATCCCGCAGAAAGTTTGGTTAGGGTATCTAACTTCCTAATACGGGATGCTGGTGGCGATTTCAGGACGATGTCCGTCCCTGACTCTAATTCGCTTTTGACTTCGCTTTTGACTGGCTCAAACGTCGATATACGATCGCCAAACCGTCGCGATCTCCCACATTTCCAGGAAATAGCACCACGGGTAAATTAGGAAATTGGGTTCCTCGGGCAGGGGTACGCACCACCGAACAGCCCGCTAAAATTTGGCCCAACAGCCGCGCCGTTCTCAACTTCAACCCATCCGAGAGGACATCGTTGGAGGTAATTCCTCCTTTACTAATCAAAAAGCCAATATCTTCGGGTAACCCGCGCACGATATCCATTAATAATGCCGACACGGCAGCACCAAATTTCAAGCGAGTTTGCGTATCTTCAAATGTCAACTCCTGACGACTGGTATAGACAACTGGCGTTTGTCCCTGACGGTAAACGGTGCCCACTCGTTCGAGAATGTCCGAGAGTAAACCAGAAACCGCGTCTGTCTCCGTCTGGCTATCTTGCAAGCGGGCAACATCCACCTCAATCCCGACGACATCCGGTTCTTGCAGCAGCCGTTCGAGTTGTTGAGTGGTTTTTTGGACGTGGGAACCCACTAAAACCACCCCCGGCTTCCCTCCTCGAACGTATTGGGACATGGCTTCGGGTTCGATGGGTTGTTTGCCCAAACCCGCTAGGGAAGTGAGCAAACTGGCGGCACTGCGGAACAGAAACCGTTTGCCCTGGCTGGCGGCGGTGAGTAAGTCGGCGGCAAAGCGATCGAGATCCGCCTGAGTTTCGGCATCGACAACGCCACAGCAGTTCCCCGACAACTTCATCAATCTTTCCACGGTGCCCGATCGAATATCGGCAAGCAAAAATCGCTCCACCTGACTGGTCTCAATGCGGCCCTTCGTCTTTTCTTCTACGTAATCTGGCAGGTAGCTGTGATGGTATCCAAAGACAGAATCGCGCGCAAATTCCGTTTCCGCCACTGGCGTTTCCACTCCATCAATCAAGAGGTAATGGATGCTATCTCGGGTAATGCGTCCTCCTTCAAAAAACGCTGGGGTGAGGAAGTGAGCGTCAAAGGAGCCTAACTCCTCGGCGATGGCGTCAGTTTCAATGGGATAATGCCCTCGCAGCGTGGAATCCGATCGACTCACCACCAAAAAATCTTCGATTCCCTCCGCTGCCAGAGCGGGTTTGAGGTTGCGGCACACCTCTCGCGTCACCGCTTCTGCATCTTCGGGTGTCAGCGCCCGCGTATTGGTGAGGATAAAGAAAATCGGCGATTCATCGGCTAACCCCAGCTTCAGGGTGGCTTCATCCCATTGAGTCAGAAGCAAGCAGCTATGGACGGTTTGGGAACCTGTTGGATCGTCATCGAGTACGATTATCTTGGGTTGGGCATTCATGGAATGGTTCTGGGAGTTCGAGTTCGGTAAAACGCTGACGATCGATCGCCAGAAGCGACGAGGAGAACGCGGCTCGCGATTGGCATTAACTTGACGATTAACACCCGAGCATCACGACAAAAAGAGTAGAGAAAGCAGTCGTAAGCCGGGTTCTGTTCTCCTAGCCGAACACAGCCAAGAGGGCAATTATCTATCTGGGACGCTTGTTACCAAGCACCTCGAGCGGTTCTTTTCGGCGGAACCGGTAAAAGACCAACCGTCGTTCCTTCGACCTTGCACCCAACCGGGGTTTACCGAGCCAGCACCTCTCGATGCTGCTGGTGCGCTCTTACCGCACCTTTGCACCCTTACCTGTGAAGGGATGAAACCATCCCCACCATCGGCGGTATGTTTCTGTGGCACTCTCCTCACGGTCGCCCGCACTGGGCGTTACCCAGCAAGTCTGGTCTTTCGGGAGCCCGGACTTTCCTCAAGCCGGAGGGAACGATTCGCTCCACTCTAGCCTGCAATCGCCTCACCTACTTTCTCTATTTTCATATGGTAGTTGCTAATGGTTCGCGACGGGCAGATCGCGGCTTGTGTATCGTGTATTAGACATCTCCATTAATTTTCAGTCCCGATTCCCGATTCCCTGGTCACTGAGCCTGCCGAAGTGCCCCATTCCCCAGATATCTATTTTGCCAATCTTACGATCGAACAAACCGGTGTTCATCGAGAATTGACTGAATTTGGGGAAACATTTCCCGATTTTGAAACCATTTAGCCCGGTTTAATCCTTCGATACGTAAGGTTTTTTGAAGCTCGAGATTCGTGGCGACTCGGTAGATTCCCTTCGTAATGCTCTCGATATCCATAGGGTCGATATAATAAGCTCCATCGCCACAGACTTCCGGTAAAGAGGCCACCTGAGAAACGATCGCCGGACATCCGCAAGCCATCGCTTCGAGGGGAGGAATGCCAAATCCTTCGTAGAGAGAGGGAAAGATAAATGCGGTTGCCGAGCGATACAACACCGCTAAATCGGCATCGGAAACATACCCCAAAAATTTTACTTTTTCCTGAATACCCAGTTGTTGGGGTAAGTCGGTTAAGGTTGTATCTATTTTGCTAGGTTTCCCGACGATCGCTAAGTCTAAATCGAGCTGTTTGAGTTGGGCAAAAGCTTGAATCAGTCGGCGTATATTTTTGTAGGGCCGCGTTTCTCCCACGCAGAGCAAGAAGCGATTTAAACGATATTTGCTAAGGACGTGACTGTCTTGATATTTATAATTCGAGTTGAAGATATCCGACCGATATCCTTGATAAACCACATGAATGGGTATTCGATCGCAGTTAAAATACTGTTCTACATCTTTTTTTGTCTGTGCGGAAAGTGTGACGATCGCCCTTGACACTTTTACCAGTCGGGACAGAATATATTGGGAGTAATATTTAACTCTAGGGTACGTCTCGGGGAAAAATAATGGGAGC
>NZ_JADEXN010000108.1 GCF_015207075.1 Zarconia navalis LEGE 11467 | reverse complement strand
CCCTTACACCGATTACGGTCTGTTGCCTGGAACCGTACAAGCCATCGCCCCAGATACCATTGCCCCAAATAACGGTGTGGGTGTTGCGCCCTATTACGAAGTCACCATCGAACCGGAACGGGCTTATTTGGTACGAGAAAATGTGGAGTATCCCCTCAAAGCCGGGATGGATGTGAATGCAGACATTACCACCAATCGGGAAACGGTTCTGCGATCGCTCCTGCGAAGGGCTAGGTTGTGGGTGGATAATTAAATTCGGAAGGGGGAGTATTTTGAATGCCCAATTCCGAAACTGGGTTCGTAAGGCTCTTTGAGCGAGAGTGTCCTTATTTTCACTTCATGTAAGCTACTCCTCTTCCATCGACTTGTTCAAAGTCCTATGAATCCATTGTTCGGCATTTGCTCGATCGCCAAAAATTTGTCCAGAACAGCCGAATAAAACCTTGAGTGCTTTTGGAGCTATTTTCTGTTTATGTTTGGACATTTGAGAAAGATCGACAACTACAGCTATACCGACACAGTACCGAGCAATTTTCGGTTTATTTGGTTTTGCCCAAGTTACTACTAATTGATGAGATTTTTTAGCTCGCTCGATTTCTTCAGGATTATCTGGCGTTGCTTGAGGCTGATGTAAAATTAAACCAAACAGATGGTCTCGCGATAGCCAGTTGCTAAATCGATCGAGATATTGCTGGGTTTCTTCTATAGTCGCCGTATTTTCAAATTTAACTGAAACAATTGGATAATCTTCTTCATTAATTTTGACCATAACGATACATTTTTTCCGATCGACTATTTAACTATTTTAATATTGCCTGTCAGTTTTCATTTGAGGAAGAGATAATACTGCCTCTTTATCCTCTCAATCGAATTCTACAATATGAAAATATTTTGAAACTAAAAAAAAACCGATTAATATAATTATAGAACTCAACAAAAACAAGCTCTGATAGCCAAATTTTTCAGCAATTAAGCCGCTCAAGACTGCTGATAAAATACTAAAAATTGGAATCACCGATGTTTGTAGTGTATAGTCAGTTCCTCCCATTTCTTGGCGACTTTTATCCATCATAATAGTAAAAGTTGTCGTTCCTGTCATGCCAATCGAAAAAAGCGTAATACTAACAATTAAATAGAGGACAATTGGTTGTGTGAATTCAAAGGTTAGCAATAAATTTGCTAACGTCCCGATCGCTGTCAAACTTATCGCAATTAAAAACGATTTTTTTCGTCCAAGGCAGGCGATCGTCCAGCTAGCTGCCAGCGATCCGAGTATAGTCATCATCATCCCGAAAATTCCAATCAGCCAACCGATTTCCTCCAAAGATAAACCGATATCGACAAGTAACGGACGAAACATTGTTGCTGAGAGATTGTAGCCTGAAGTTGCCAAAGCCAAGACCACCAGCCAAATTTTCATACCGGGACGCTGACAGATATCGATAAAAATTTTGAAATATTCGATTGTCCGTTTTGGATTGAGACTGGTAATCTTTGGGGAGACTTTACGCGAGTTTGACGGTATCTTTTCCCGGTGAAACAATAGAGGAACTAAAGCAACCAGCATAATTATCGCTAAGATGAGCAAACTGGTCGTCCATCCCCAACGATTGAGTAAAATTAGCATTCCGCCACCCCCAATCGCCCGTCCGACAGCACCTCCGATACCCTGAATTGCATTTCCAACTCCCCGTTCTTCAGGCTTAAATAAGCCCAATGCGAGGGCATCGGTGGCAATATCTTGACTGCTACTTCCAATGGCAATAAATACTAGTCCCATTAAGAGAAGTGGCAAATTTGTCTCAACACTGAGGACGCTACAGAAGATAGTTGTACCCACAACCCATAACTGAAAGCAAATAATCCAAAATCGATAGTGCCCCCAACGAGTAAAACCATAAAAGTCAATGAGGGGTGCCCAAAGAAATTTTAGAGAAACCGGCAACAACAGAAGAGGTAAAAAACCGATCGCTTCTAAGGAAGCACCTTTTTGTCGAAGTAAGATGGGCAGCGCTTGATAAAGAAACCAAAATGGCACGAACTGCGATATATATAAGCTACCGACTAGCTGAAACTTTTTGAAGCTTTGCGTAGATACCATTTTGTAGAGACCACTTTAATTCTTCAGAAAAATCACAATTCGATCGAAACAGAAAATAAGACAGTAAATGGGTCTCCGACTTCAATATTTCTCAACCGATTAATGGGACTTCCTTGAATGTACTCGACATCAAAGATATTTTTAAAATTGACCGCAAACGTCCAGTCTTCTCGTTCGTAAGAAATCGCCGCGTTAGTCAGAAAATAGTCATCTAACTGAAAACTATTGTTGAGGTCGCCTTCTCGCTCTCCAACATAGTTAATCCCAACGCCAAATCCCAAACCCGCTAAATCTCCACTGGGAATCGTATACTTCGTCCAGAGACTCGCACTATTTCTGGGAATACCAATCAGGTGATTTCCAATGGGAATGACCGTATCTTCAGTCACTTCAGCGTCGATATGGGAATAAGATGCAACCAGACTCCACCCCGGTAAGAGTTCGCCTCCAAGGTCGAACTCAAAACCTTGACTGTTTTGCTCCCCAGTGCCAATAAAAGCATTAAAAACACTGGTTGCGTTTGGGTCGGGGGCGGCAACATTTTGTCTTGTAATGTTGAAATACGCTAGATTGGCGAACAGTCTACCGTCTGATAATTCGGTCTTCACGCCAACTTCAAATCCATCTCCTTCTTCCGGTTCGAGAAAGTCCCCTTCTTCTGTCGTACTGGTGTTGGGAGTAAACGATCGCGAATAGCTCGTGTAAAATGAAAGCTCCGGAATGGGCTGATAAACTAGACCGACGCGGGGAGTCAAAGCGTCGTTGTCCTGTGATTGTCGATCGCCTGGAATTCTGGCAATCGGACCTCGAAATGTATCCCCCGTCGTCAGGGTTTGTTCGACCGTGTCGTAACGCAGACCTGCGAGCAACGTTAACTCATCTGTAAACGAAACGCGATCTTGTAGGTAAATACCCAATCGATTCGTCCTGACAAATTCATCGAGTACGGAGACAAACTGAGATTCATCTCGTGGAAACGCTTCGTAAACCGGATCGAAAATATTTATCGGCAGGGGTGCGTTGAAGTTCCCTTCTGTCACTCGACTGGTGCTGTTATTGCTAAAATCCGCACCAAACAGTAGTTCGTGAGAAATCGAGCCGGTGTCGAAATCGCCAACGATGTTTGTTTGCAGGGCAACACTTTCTCTGAAGTTATCGACTGAAGCATCCAGACGGGTGAGAATGCCAGTGGTTTCATCAAATGCAAAGGGATTTGCCACTCGACCTTCAGCAGATTGACGACCGTATCGAAAGGCATTACGAATCTGCCAGCGTTCGCTGAATTGATGGTTGAAGGTATATCCAGCAATAAGGGTATCTTGCTCTCTCGAATCTCCAGGCTCGTTGGCAATTCGATCGCGCGGGATATCCACAAGACCGTCTCCAAATGCGAGCGTTCCCGTATCGTAAGGGCGCTGGTCGTTTAAATATTCTAGCTCGACGGTCACATCGGTTCGATCGCCGATATCCCAGGCGATGACGGGGGCAACAAAGAAACGCTCGAAGCTTTCATCGAAATCTCGAAAACTATCCTCGCTTCGGTACAGTGCATTGAGTCGAAAGAGCAAGCGCTCGTCAGAGGTTATCGGACCCGACAGATCGATCTGAGGACTAATGAAGCCTCGGCTTCCTACCTGAAATTGGGTTTCGTAAAATGGCTCTGCGACAGGCTTCTCCGTCACCAGGTTAATCACTCCTCCTGGGTTGAGATCGCCGTAGAGAATCGATGCGGGACCTCTGAGAACTTCAATCCGTTCGAGATTTGCGGTTTCTGCCAGCACGGATAAGCCGCCCCGAAGGGAGCTATCGGATGCAGATAAATTAAACCCATCTCGTAATATATTGGCTCGCTCGAATCCTCGGATGGAAAAGCGAAAACCGCTTCCTTCGGCAGTGTCGGCAACAACACCACTGGTGTTGCGAAGCGCTTCATCGAGTCCGGTCGCCTGCTGGTCTTCTAGAAGCTGCTGCGGGATGACTTGGACGGACTGAGGAACGTCGAGTAAGCGGGTGTCGGTTCGAGTTCCCGCATTCGCCTCCGGTACGAAATAGTCGCTGCCGTCCACTTGTTCCCCAATCACGACAATGTCGAGCGCGGGTACGCGAACGTCCAAAACAATAACCCCATCTGCACGCTCGACAATATTGACGACCGGCGAGGTCGTACTACCGACCACGGTAATCCGAACGTTGCCATCTTGCGGTTGGACGGTCACCGATTCAATACCGGGCGCTGGAGCGATTTGCTCGAAGCTCGCCCCTGGAGCGAGTTGGGTATCGATCGCATCGATAATCGAGGTGGTGCCGCTGCGGGAAGTCAAAAACTCAGGTTGCCGATCGTCTGTCGTTTCTAGAATAATTTCGATTCTGTCTTCAACAGTTTCGAGCCTCACTTGACCGATCTGGGTGACTTGAGCCAGCACAGGCTCAACGATAATTGCGCTCGATAGGCTCAAACCTGCTATTCGCAAGCCCCTCAGCGATAATTCTCTCATGCTTGAATTTCTCACTCACCCCATTCCTAATAGATTTAGTGTCAAATAGTATATACCAAATTAAAAACTAATTGAGAGTACTTCTTGATTAAAGTTTAATCATTAGGCTCAATATTGAGCGAAAAACTCTTCTCTGTCTATTTTCGATCGATCGAGGAAATCTCTATAAGCTTTAAATAGAAAGGCTTACAGATAAGTCGTGAGAGTCGATCGCGATTCTCGCTCTTTTTTTGAGTCGATCGTCTATTCACTATTAATATTGACTCTCTATTTCAATACTTGTATCCCATTTTTACCGCTTCACCGACCCCAGCATGTTTAGGACAACGCCGGATAATTGTGTAATCTGACCGAGGGTCTTTCCCCAGCTCCCCTTCACCGATACCTGAATCAACGTGCATAGCTCTTCTAGTGGCTACATCCTTGCTGCATTTCGGGATGAAAGTGAAGATGACTGTAAGAGCGAGCGATCTCCCCATGAATTAAATGGTGGTGCTAGCGATTTTCATCGTGCGCGTGTTCGTGTTCGTGCCACAGTCCGCGATCGAAAGTAAGTTCTGGTGGATTTTTAGGAACGAAACAGACAACAAAATGGATAAGAATGAGCAGTACGGCACAGATTAATCCGCCGTAGAAAAAATGATGGGTCGGTAACCCGCTACCCATTCATCCAGCCAGTAGATACGAAAATGCCCACCACAAATGACTCCAAGCAAAATGCGAGTCGTCAACTCGTCCTTGAACTTCAACAGAAACGCGATCGGCAATTAATGTTTGCGTGGGTAAATTGACGAGTGTTTGGTCGGCTCCAGCCACCAACCACAAAAACAACAACCCTAAAAGCAATGACTCATAAAGTCAGTGCCCCCGAGACGATCGCTCCGGCTTTTTCTCCTGCCAACTCAAATGCCAACAACGCTAATCCCAACCACGCGATCGCGTCTCCAACTAAGTTGACAGTCTGTGCCAAATAAAGTTGGGCAAACTTTGGGTTGTTCGATCCCTTGAAGCCATCGAGGTGTTTGACGCATTTTTCCGAAACGAAATTTTATAGCGGTAGGGAGTCGCGCGCGCGAAACGGCAAAAACCTTCCTCTTTTCAGCTTATAGGTTCGTCAGATATCCACGCCCTTAATGCGTCTGCATACGAAAAGTTCGCACAACTCGATCGCGGCATTTAAACACCGATAAAATTGCCGCCGATATCCGTTGATGTTGTATTGAGCGCCACCGCCAATACAGGACCATCGATAATCTGTACGAACGTGGATTCGACTAAACCATCGTTATTGGGATCGAGGACGACATCGCTGAGTCGATCGCCACTTTCGAATAGCGGCGCAACCAGTTGGGTAGGAAGTTGAGTTGATTGGAGTATTAAATTGTTCTCGGTTAACCCATCTGTGAGTCCGATTTTGTCGGTGGTACCGTCGAAATCGACAATCACATCGGTGCGAAACTGAGCACTGGTGGCAAGACGGTCGGGATCGCCGAGGGCAACGTCCGTTCGCATGATGAAAACATCTGCACCTCCGTCGCCTTTCAACACGTTAACACCACGGTCGCCAATTAGAGTGTCGTTTCCTTCGCCACCGATTAAAATGTCGCGCTCTTGTCCGCCAAAAATCAGATCGTCTCCTTCATTTCCTTCAATCGTGTCCGAACCTAAATTTCCGGCAAGGGTATCGTTATTTTGTCCGCCACGGATATCGTCGCCATCTCGACCGCCTAAGATGAGATCGTTCCCGAGGTCTCCAAAAAGAACGTCAGATCCGGCATTTCCGGCAAGAGTATCGTCGTTTTGTCCGCCAAAAATCAGATCGTCGCCCTCATTTCCCAAGACGAGATCCGAGCCGAGATTTCCAGAAATAGTATCGTTTCCTTGCCCACCATTTAGACTATCGTCATTTTGACCACCGAGCATTAAATCGTTACCATTTTCTCCAAATAGGACATCCAATCCGGCATTTCCTGCCAAAACATCGTCGTCCAAATTTCCCAAAAGGGTATCATCTCCTAACAATCCGATAACTGTATCGGCAAGTTCGGTTCCCACAAGTACGTTGGCATTTTCATCTCCAATTATCGGTTCCAAGTTACAAATCTCCTATTTATCGTTTTTAAGAATTTTGTGCGATCTCAAATATCAAGACCAAGCTTTTCTGTCGATTTTTTTACTGATTTTTTGTTCCGACTGCAAGGCAATTTTATGCTTTTTAAACTTAAAATTAAGTGTACTTTATTTGTATTAAATTGGTCAAGTTTTTAATCGCTTTTTGCAATACAAAAAAGAATTAGAAAATAAATAGCAATACAAAAAAAGCCAAAATAAACTGGCATTGTATAGCGACTTCACGAAACGTTCTTAAGTTAATTTTAGTTGCCGTATGTTTTTATTTTGAATTGAACTTTCAAAAATAGATTGCTGCAAATCTCGCACGAGCAATTTTAAAAACTCATTGCGATCGGAGTGAATAAAAAAATGATCCCCCGAGAATAGGTGTAATGAAATATCTTGCGTGCTTTGAGCTTGCCAAGCCTTCAAGAAATTAACCGTTGTTTTCGGGTCTTGAAGTCCGCCAAAAACAGAAATCGGACAGGAAAGTGGCTCTTCTCGAAGGTAAGAATAGGTTTCAACCACGGCAAAATCAGCTCTTAAAATGGGTAATGCGAGTTCCATCAGCTCAAGATTTTCAAAAAACTCAGATGGTGTCCCATTTAAGCGACGTAATGCTGTTAAAAACTCCGAGCTTGGTAAGTGATAAATGGGTGACTCGAACGGTGGGATTTGCGGGGCGCATCGCCCAGATACGCACAGTCGAATAGGAGAGATTTGATGCTGTTTTCGCAGCAGGCGCGTTAACTCAAAACCAATTAACGCACCCATACTATGTCCGAAAAATGCAAAGGGTTTATCCAAATAAGGATAGAGCGCTCGTGCAATTTCGCGAACGAGAGGCTGAAGTTGCGCGATCGCCGGTTCTTGTAGCCGAAAACATCGCCCTGGAAGTTCGACGGGATAAATGCGAATTGCCGATGGAAAATAATCGAGCCAACTCCGAAATGCTAAAGTTCCACCACCTGCATAAGGAAAGCAAAACAAACGAAGACGATCGGAATCGTTAGGCGTAAGATGGGGAAACCAGAGACTATTAGGTGTCATTTTTTAGGGCAATCGAAATAATCGGAAATCAGAATAGCTTGAGAGTAAAACAAGAATCGAGCCAGTGTTACCCAGCTCTAAAAAAAGCTATAAAATCAAACGTTCTGTTTCATCAGACTGTTCGAGGGAGGGGGATATAGGGCGTTCGGATGTCATTAACGACGCGATCTCCCGTTCTTCTAAAAGGCAGTTTGCTAATTGAGAAATGGTCGAGCGACCTAAAAACTGCTCGATCGACAAACGAACTTGCCAATCAGTTTCGATTTGACTGCGGAGTTCGAAGGCAATTAAAGAATCCACCAGTTCTGCCAAAAACTGCTGTCTTTGGAGTTTTTCCGCTGGTAATCGTAACAACTTGGCAAGCGTTGCCATTAAGTAGTGCTCGGCAAGTTCGAGTTGCTCGGATGGGGAAATTTCCGACAACCGCGATAAATCTAGCACGACGGTTTCAAGCCGATCTCGTCGATCGAGTTGAGAAGAGCAAGGGGGAATCGAACCAGATTGAGATGAAGTGGGATGCCAACGCCGCAACTGCAATCGAGTTGCCCGCATCACGCATTCTCCTCGATCGTCCAAGAGCATCAAGTCCGCTTCCAGGGTTGCCGTTTGCTGGCTGTCAGACCAATCCGTAATGGGTATGCGAACTTTTGCATGAACCCACAACGGCACATTTTCCCGCTGCGAATCGTCGATTTCCAACTGCTGCAAACTGAGAATAATGTAGGCATCCGGACAAGCTGGCGGCAGACAAGCCGCGAACAGCGAAAAACACGCATCGAGTTCCTGAATCGGTAAGTTGTACTCCGAAGCGAGCGTTAATTTCGATCGAGCCAACTTGCCCAACGCTTCGCCGTCTCGCCGCCAAACCGTTTCTAAAACTTGACAGCTCGCTCCGAGATCCGCACCGAGCGATCGCACCTGTTGGTAGAACGTTGAGGCATTCCAACACTCGCGACATTGACGTTGTACTTCCTCGATGGCGATACCCGAGTTCCGAGAAAAGGGAAGGGAAGAAACGAGTTGAAGTTGTCCGGTAATGTGAGGCAGCCAGCGTGCGGACTCTCCATCTTGGGACTGGTAACTAAAAATTTGAAATGCCGTTCCCTCGGAATTTTCACCTTCGGAGGTTAAGATAGCCTGCACCCGACGAACGGACACCGAGTCAAAGGCGAGCGGGTGGGGAACGAGCAACGAGTTCCACGCGCGGATCGGACGGCCCCACGTCGCGATCGCTCCGGCTTGCAGCATTTCCAAATACACCACCAAATTGGCAATCGGTTGACCTTGCAAGCGATGATCGCGAACTAGGGGAAGACGATCGAGATGCCAGTCGGCTTCAAACTGAATCGCATTCAGGGGAGATGCCAAACGTTTTCCGAGTAGGGAATGGGAAGACGATGGTTGAGTGGCAATTTCGTCTAACCCGTAGGTTTGTCGCTCGAAGGGGTAAGTCGGTAAGGCGATCGGAACTCGCCGTTGTCCTTCCTCAACCGCTTGCCAGAGAATATCGGCTCCGAGTACGTAAACTTGACTCAAGCTACCCAAGAGTACCTGCCAATCGTCTCGTTCGGAATCTAGAGAAGATAACCAGAGGAGGTTACCGGAGGTTTCAATCGGCGCGGACATCGACCCGATCGCGATCGCCACATTGCAACCCGCTTCTCGAATTGTCGCCATCGCCGCAGCACCAATCCGTTCTGGCGAATCTTGAGGGGCGGAATCGGTTTGCGCCATCGTCTGTCTCAAGAGGTCGGACAAACTCAAGGAACCCGAAGCCCAAGCTGCAACCCGCTCGCCGATGCCATCTCCAACAATTACCGTGGGTTCGATTCCCCAGGCTCTCCAGAGTTGGGTGAGGGCAACTTGACGGATCGCAGCGATCGATTGCTGCCAATTTTGGGGTAAGTTTTGGGGTAAGTTTTTCTCTGGGGGCGAAGATGGGACGGGAGCCACCTTTCCTTGCAACATCGGTAATAACAATTCTCGATCGCCACCTTCGAGACAATCGACGCAAGCATCGATCGCCGCTCGAAATTGAGGTGCGCTTTCGTAGAGCGAGGCTCCGGCGCTGGGGGGTTGAGATGTGGCGGGCGGAAAATAGAACGCAATTTCGAGCCGCTGCGCTGAGTCCGATTCAGGCATCGATGCAGCGCCCCAGTTTTGCGGTAAGGGCGCGACCGCTTGTCGAGCCTGTAGCATCTGTTGCAGTTGGGCTTTGGTGGAGGGCAGGAAAGCGAGCCGATGGGTAAAGTGAGAGCGTCCCGCATTCGCCGTCGCACAAATATCCGCTAATTCTAAATCCGATCGCTGCTGCAAGTCATCCGCCAACGCTTCAACCCGGCGCTCGAGAGCCGATTCGGTTTTCGCTGAGAGGCACAAAATTTGTCGATCGCGAGGTTTTGCTGCCGTTGCGGGGATATCCGGTGCGGATTCGAGAATCGCGTGGGCGTTCGTCCCGCTAAAACCGAAAGCGCTGATACCCGCCAGACGAGGCCTATCGCTCGACCAGGGCGTTAGCTGAGTGGGAATGGAAATCGCCCCTCGGGCCAAATCGATGCGATCGTTGAGCTGTTGTAGGTGTAAGTGAGGGGGAATTTCCCCGTGCTGCATCGCCAAAACCACCTTCATCAGTCCGGCAATACCCGCAGCAGCTTCCAAATGACCGATATTGGTTTTCACCGAGCCAATCGCTAAAGGCGTTCGGGTCCCGTCTGAACCCTCGCCTCGAAGAACCGCAGCCAAAGACCGAACCTCAATGGGATCGCCCAACGGCGTTCCCGTCCCGTGGGCTTCAACGTACCGAATATCTTGGGGGTTGACCCGAGCGTTTTGCAAGGCCGAGCGAATCACCGCTTGTTGCGCCGATCCGTTGGGAACCGTCAAACCACTACTGCGACCGTCGTGGTTGACCGCCGACGAGCGAATCACCGCCAAAATGCGATCGCCGTGGGCGCGAGCATCGCTCAACCGCTTGAGAACGATCGTCCCGCAGCCTTCGCCGCGACCGTAACCATCGGCGGTGGCATCGAAGGTTTTACAGTACCCATCTGCCGACAGGGCATTCAATTTCGCCATCGCCAGAGTGGTTTGGGGAGCGAGCATCAAATAGATTCCCCCCGCTATAGCTTGGCGACATTCTCCCAAGCGCAGACTCTGACAGGCGAGATGAACGGCAACTAGAGACGAAGAACAAGCCGTATCGACCGCCAAAGCCGGACCTTGCAATCCCAGTGAGTATGCAATGCGTCCGGCGGCAACGCTCAGGGCATTTCCCGTGGCCGTATAAATATCGATGGGCGAGCGATCGCCAAATAGCGAGGACTGCAAAAATTCGTTTAAACTAATCCCGATAAAGACTCCCGTATCGCTCCCCATCAGTCGGGAGGGGGAAATTCCCGCATGTTCTAAGGCTTCCCAACTAACTTCCAAGAGCAGGCGCTGTTGGGGGTCCATCGTCGCCGCTTCTCTGGGACTGATGCCAAAAAACTCAGCATCGAATTCGTCGATTCGTTCCAAAAATCCCCCGCGTTGGGGATCACCCGAATCTGTTCTTGCCAACCTTTTCCGACGGCACTCGGGAATCTCCCCCACAGCATTTCGACCGTGACGCAGCAGTTGCCAAAACGAGGCGGGATCGTTTGCTCCACCGGGAAAGCGACAGCCCATACCGACGATGGCGATCGGTTCGGTTCGCGATCGCTCTAGGGTGTCGATGCGATGCCGCATTTCTTGCAGCGCTAGAGCTGCTCGTTGCAGG
>NZ_JADEXN010000107.1 GCF_015207075.1 Zarconia navalis LEGE 11467 | reverse complement strand
ATAAATCCGGTTTTCGGTGGAGGTGATCCAGTTGCAGAACCGATCCCACACATTGGCGCTTTCGCGCTGCTGAATGGTGGTTGTCATGATTGCTGTATGGTTATTTATTTTTCAAGGTTCTTGAAGGGCAGGCGGTATTTGCTTGCCTTCTATAACTAGATTAACGGCATTGTTGCTTTTTGTAAACCAATATGAGATTGGATAATAGTATCACTCTCATAGCTTTTACTTATGATATTGAGGGTTTTTGGACGAATGAATACGCTTTAGTTCCTGCTATAGCAAGGGTTTTTAGCGATAAATTCGCTCGAACGATCGAAGCCGTTTGCAACGAATTGTAAACATAATTCGCTCTCTTGACTGGTTCTAATGCATCTTATTTGAAATAGCGACTGGGAATGAGAGTCATGCAATAAGTATTTGCGATCGCTAAGCTTAAAATCTTTTGAGAGTAAGACTTCTAGAATATTAGATGCGTTTGCCCTGCTCTCCGGGCAGGGTTGTTGATTAGAAATGTTCGATCGGACTCCCCATGCACGCGCACATATATCTACATATCCAGGGGCGGTGCGCTTCGTACCTGAATCCACCCGACAAGTCGAAGCCTTGTGTAAGTCCTGTTCGATCGAGCTAAATTCTCCAAAAGCAACTTATTCACCTTCTGCCACTCTCCAAGAAGGCAATCGCCATCGAGATTACTGTTGCTGCGATCGCTCATCCTAATTACAAATCCAGTTGCTGTTGGGCCAGGTGGTAGTACAGTCCTTCCTCAGCCATGAGCGCTTCGTGATTGCCTTGTTCGACAAGTAAACCTCGATCGAGAACTAAAATCAGATCGGCGTTGCGGACGGTAGAGAGGCGGTGGGCGATAATGAAGGTGGTGCGCTCGCGACTGATACGCTCCAGATTTTGCTGGAACCGCCGTTCCGACTCCGTATCCAAAGAACTGGTGGCTTCGTCGAGAACCAAAATGCGAGGTTCCCCCAATAGTGCCCGAGCAATAGAAATCCGCTGCTGCTGACCCCCCGACAGAGACGAGCCTCGTTCCCCGATTTTGGTATTGTAGCCCAGAGGCATATCTTGGATGAAAGCGTG
This sequence comes from Zarconia navalis LEGE 11467, assembly GCF_015207075.1. Classification (GTDB taxonomy): domain Bacteria; phylum Cyanobacteriota; class Cyanobacteriia; order Cyanobacteriales; family Geitlerinemataceae; genus Zarconia; species Zarconia navalis. Next base: position 10,435 of record NZ_JADEXN010000107.1, on the reverse strand, counting down.
GGCTTCGGCGAGTTTGGCCGCTTCGATAATTTGAGCTAGGGGTACGTCTTCGGTGTACAGAGCAATATTTTCGGAGATCGTCCCAGAGAAGAGGTAGCAATCTTGAGGCACAACCCCCAACTGCGATCGCAACGATTGGGGAGAAACATGCTGCAAATCGTGACCGTCAACGGTTATGCGACCGTTGGTAGGGTGATACAACCCCTGGAGGAGTTTCACCAACGTCGTTTTCCCCGAACCGCTACGACCGACAATGGCAATGGTTTGACCCGGCCGCGCCTCGAAGGAAAGATTTTGCAGCGTGTTTCGGTCTTCATCCTCCGAATAGCGGAACGTCACTTTCTCGAAGCGAACCTCTCCTCGCAGCCGGGGTAACACCAACAAATGATTTCCGGGAGTTTCTTCCGGTTCCGTGGCAAAAACATCGTTGAGGCGTTCGACGGAAATCCAGACTTCCTGCAACTCGTCCCACAGATTTGTCAGGGCCATCACCGGACTGAGAACTTTGCCTTTCATCATATTGAAGGCTACGAACTGACCGATGGTCAAATCCCCACTAATCACGAGACTCGCACCATACCACAGCAGGGCAATTCCCCCAATGGCATTAATCAGACCGCTGATAATCTCCAAGCTGATGCCCAGTTTTTGCCCCTTAAATCGGACGTTGAGCTGGTGGGTAAACAAATCCTCCCAGCGCCAGCGCAACTCTCGTTCGGCGGCAGCGGCTTTGACGGTGGGAACCCCGGTGAGCATTTCCACCATTGCCGAGTTTTGGTCGGCAGCGGCGTTGAAGCGTTCCCTCGATAACTTGCGCAGGAACGGGGTGGCGATGAGGGTAAAAATCACCATCGGCGGAATCAGGGCCAGCACCAACAGCGTCAGACGGGCGTTGTAGTAGAGCATCAGCCCCAGATAGACGATGCCGGTGACGAAGTTCAACCACGCCAACATCACTTGGGAAATCAGGAACCGCTGAATTTTTTGGTTTTCCGAAACCCGCGTGGTGATATCCCCCACCCGGCGAGATTCAAAGAATTTTAAAGGCAAGGAGAGGGCGTGAGAGATGAAACCCGTAACCAGAGTGAGGCTGAGTCGGTTGGAGAGATAGGCGAGCAAATATTTGCGCACTCCGGACATCGCCATATTGCCAATGCCGAAAAGCAACGCTCCCAAGCAAAAGACAGTGAGAGCATTTTGACTTTTTTGCACTACCACCTGGTCGAGAATAATTTGGGTGAACAGGGGATTGACCAGGGCAAAGAGCTGCAACAGAATCGAGACGGCGATAATTTGCAAGCCCAAATTGCGGTAGGGCCACAGGGCGACGGCAAACTTCCCCAGGGAGCGTTGTTCGGTTTCGGTGGCTTTGAGGCGATCGGTAGGGTCGAGCAGCAGGGCATAACCGCTCCAGCTATCGAGCATTTCTTTGCGCGAAACCCATCGCTTCCCTTTGGCAGGGTCGGCAACCAGGACGCGGCGACTGGTTACTTTATAGATGACAACGTAATGAATGCCCTGCCAGTGGGCGATCCAAGGATTTTGACTTTCGGCGAGTTTGCTGAGGCTGGCGCGGACGGGTCGAGCCTGGAATCCCAGGCTTTCGGCTGCTTTGGCGAGTCCTTTGAGAGATGCACCCGATCGCCCTACCCCAGCGAGTTCGCGTACGAAATTAATGCTGAAGCGCTTACCCCAATATTGCCCGATCGCCGCCAAGCAAGCCGCCCCGCAATCGGAAGAACTTTGCTGCTGCACGAAGGGATATCGCGCCAGCACGTCCATCACCCGGCGGCCGATGGGTTTTGGAAAAACGATGGGGGCTTTTTCTTTGGCTTTCTGGGCTTGTTGGGCGGCTCCGGCTTCGTTCTCGGTGGCTGTGGCTGTGGGCGGAACCTGTACCGGGTTTTTCGGAGGGCGTACCACCTTGGGGGGGGAATGTCCATTTTGGGAGGCTTTCGTGTCGCTTTCGGAGGCTCCGGTCAAAACCGGGGCGATCGCTTTGACTTCTTCGATCGCCTCTAGGGGCAGGTGGTAAATCCAAACATCGGTGCGGGCGACCCAGCCGTTGGGGATGTTTTGGGGATAGCCCCACTCGATACCCGCACAATTGGGTGCGTCGGGTTGAGTGGGTTCGAGGTTTGCATCTTCTCCCACTTCGCACTCGATGCGTCCTCCCCGCAGCCAGAAACGGCCGGATTCTGAGGGCGTGGCAGCCGCTAAGGGGGTTCCGGCATCGAGGCGCGCTTCGGCAAGGTAGGGCAGCAGTTGCTCGATTTGATGGGTTTTCAGCGATCGGGCGTTGGTGAGGGTTTTGAAGAATAGCTGGCACTGCCGTCGCCGAGTGTCTTCTTGTAAGTGGTTTTGCAACGCCGGGATGCGCCCCAACCACCCCTGAAGTTTGGCGTAGGAAATACGGGCAACTCGAGCATCGCTTGCAGCGATCGCCCGATAGGGAACCACGGGAGATCCTCCTTCGAGAACGGAAAACCACTCGTCTCCCCCGCACCAATCTTCCGTTTCGAGGACGGCTGCGGATACGTCTCGCTGCCGCAAGGAGTCGAAACCGAGCAATCGCACCCGTCCCTCACACACGAGGTAGGCAAAATTTTCGGTGGAGTCAATGGAGAGTCGATCGTCGTTTGCTAGAAAAGGCAGGAGGAGTTCGTCGCCCAACTGAAGAGATTGGATTTCAAAGTCGGCGGCAAACTGGCTTGCCTCATTGGGTTGTGCCCCAATTCGAGTTAATAGATTGAGGAGGATGGGAAACGTCGGGGAGCGGTCCCGATCTCGTGGAGGAGAAAGTTTGGCACTAGTATCTTTACTCATTGTTAACGTCTTTTTTTAAATCGTGGTTTCAAGGGCGATTGCCACGTTGGCCGTAGGACGCGATCTCGATGTCCCTGGAATGCACGTCCCGAGATTTTCCAAAAAACATTCTGCTCCCCCCAGACTCTCTCAACCTTAAAGGGCGATGGATTGCGATAATTGCCATTTTGGCAACTTTGCCGATCTCGATTTCGGTATAGTGCTCGAGTATCGTTGTATCAGTCAACGATCGAATGCTCTTGTTTTTAACTGTTATTTAAAATTGTTACGCCTCTAAACAATTTAATATCAATATCAAACTACCGCGCGATCGCCCATATTGTGACAAGCTTTGCTTGTTGGGGTTCGCGTGTTTTTCTTTATTTATTATTTTCGATCGTCATATTAATGTATATAGCAATGCTTGAAAAACAAATTCAAACAAAATGCCAAAATGGCAACATCGATCTAGAAATTATCGCTATATTGAGTTCATGAGCAGCAGACAACTTAAAACTGCTAATCTAAATCAAAACACTCAGATTCCAAAAGGAGCAAACCAATGATTATTTCTGACCTAAACCACTTAGAAATCGTTTCCGAAGAGACCAAAGTTGTCGGCGGCTGGGGTGGTACCTTTGCCAACATCGATTTCGACAAAGATGTGAACATCGACTTCGATTCTGATGTAGATGTCGACATCGATATCAGCGGCGAAGCCAACGTTGACGGTGTTGTGCTGAATGCTGAAGCAAGCTTCACCATCGCCGGTCATTATGACGATGCTGCAGGTAGTGCTGAAGCCGGTGTCTTCGCCGAAGATGGATTCTACTCTGGCTTCGCCAACGCCTCTATTGGTATTAGCTAGTAGAAAGTTTAAAGTGCTATCGGTATAGCCGACCAACGAGCCTAAGCTATTCCGATAGACTGACCGATCTAGATCGATTAGAATTATCAATAAATCGCAGAAAGTTAAATCGATCCGATCGCTTTCTGCGATTTCCCTTTTAGATTTTTTTGAGTGTTTGAGTGAGATTTTAAGTATTGATTCTTTTTTTCGCTTTTTCTAAAAGCTAACTCGAAAGATAAAAAGGCTCGATCGAAATTCGTTTCTCTAAGTTTTTGAAAACTCGATCGAAATCTAAAATATACCCGATTCGATCGTAACCAGATCTAGCTCTGAAATCGTGCGCTGAATCCCGATCGCAAACTCAAAGCACGAGACCGTTATAAAAATCTTCGATCGGTTGCTTCCGAGCCAGCCTAGATCGCGATCGCCCATCGTCAAAAAGGATATCTATAAACCCTTTCTTGACCATTGTTGCATTCAGATAAGGTGCAGTATTATGCCCGAATCCAATCCATCAATTTCCGGCTCGGCCAGTGCGAGTATTGTTATCGACAATAGCGGTGCGGCAGCCCAAAGTAGTGCCACCGTAACTGATGAGAGTACTGGGGAAGTTCTTAGCAACAGTCGCGAAAGTACTTTCGTCCCCGGCGAAACTTCTGCCAGTGCCGGTGCCAACGCCAGTTTTTCTACCGACAACGGAGCTGCTACCAACGCCACGGCAAACGTTCCCGCAGACCCGGCGATGAATCCTCTCGGTAACTCGATGCCGGGCTTTAATGATTTTAATAGTCACGGCGGGGGTAACCCTAGCGATAATCAACCCCCCACTCCTGATGGAAGTAGCGGTGGAACCTCGAATATCAACCAGGAAGAGACAAGCACACCTCAAACCAGTAGCGGCAGCGCCGAAGCCAGCGCCAGTATTGATGAAAATGGGGTTCAAAGCAGCAGTAGTGCCAGTGCCACATCCGCGACGGGAGAAACGAGTAACAGCAACGATCGAGCCTCGGCACCGGTGGGTGATTCTGCTGTTGCCGGAGCGAGTGCGAGCGTTTCGGCTGACGACTCACCCACGACCCATGCCACGGCTGATACGAATACCGATACATCCAATGCAGAAATAATGCCAGAGGTGCTGCCACTGGTTCCGATCGTCGATAGCGTCCTTCTAGGAGATGGTGGAGATAATTCGATCGCCGGAACCTCGGGAAACGACCAAATGATGGGAGATGCCGGAAACGACGTACTTCTCGGCGGTAATGGTGCAGACGGTCTGTACGGTGGCGAGGATAATGACTACCTCAATGGCAATCAGAACCACGACTTCATCGATGGAGGAAACGGAAACGACACCCTGGCCGGGGGGCGGGGAAACGACGTACTTCTCGGCAGCAACGGAGATGATGTCGTTTTCGGCGACTTCGGTGACGACTACCTCAATGGCAATCAGGGAAACGACGTCTTGGATGGGGGAACGGGTAATGACACGGTTCGAGGCGGTCGCGGCAATGACGTTCTTTCTGGTGGTGATGGTGCCGATCTGCTCGTGGGGGATCTAGATGCAGATACCTTAACCGGGGGTTTGGGAGCGGATACTTTCGTGTTGAGAACCGATGCAGCCAGCGGCAATCTCTTGGAAGGGGATGTCATTACTGATTTTAATGCCACTCAGGGCGATCGAATCGGTATCGTTGGGGCCGTTTCGGACATCGTGCTAGATGTGTTCGATACAAACGGTGACGGCATTCTCGATACCGTCGTGGGGATGCAACTCGGGTCTGAAACGATCGTCCTTGGAAGCGTTTTGGGTTCTACCGAAACAGGACCGAGCATACTGACTCTCGATAATTTCACCACGATATCAGAATCCACGCTCGGGCAGATTTGAGACTGGTTCGCGTCTTGAAAATTTTAAGAACCAGGGGTCAGTCATACCCATTAGATTTTATTAGACTTTAATATTTATGGGATATCTCTATAACTATTAAATACTTCCTTTCCATGAAATTTAACGATTTAAAAAATCGTTAAATTTTGACTCTATATCATCATAAAAAGAGTTTAGTTTGATATAATATTGCTAACAAAACTAACAAGAATCAAGCAAAAAGCTAGACTTTCGATCGTTTTAAGTTAGACTTTCAATAAAGTTTAACTAATTTTTTATTTTATTTCTAAGTAATAGAAAAAGAAAATTAAGGTCGATATTTTTCCGCTGAGATCGGGATCGAGCACTTTGTTAAAGCTAGATTCTTGAATTCACCTTCTAGAATAAAAATAGATCGACATGATAATGACAACGGATATTCTTTCTACTTCGATCGAACCCGAAGATATTATTATTTCTTTGAAAAAAGAAACGAAACTTAAAAGTATTTATAACAAAATACTTTACAAAAGAATTATCATGCAAACTGCTCAAGAACGAGAATTGAGTATTTCTGATGAAGAACTGCAAGCAGAAGCCGATCGCATTCGTCGCGATAAACGATTGGAACGATCTGAAGATACTTTAGCTTGGCTGTCAGATTTGATGGTAACCGTTGAGGATTGGGAAGCGGGAATTCGCGATTGGCTGCTAGAGAAAAAGCTCGCAAAGTATTTATTTGCAAAAGAAGCTGAAAAGTTTTTCGTTCAAAATAAAATCGACTACGATCGCATCTTGCTCTATCAAATTATCGTTCCTTACGATCGCCTCGCCCGAGAACTCTTTTACCAAATTGAAGAGCAAGAAATTAGCTTTTATCAAGCAGCACATTTGTACGATATCGATGCTCAACGGCGACATCGATGTGGCTATGAAGGAGAAGTCGAGCGTTGGAGTCTCAAACCCACGATCGCTGCGGCAGTCTTTGGTGCCAAGCTAGGAGAGACGATCGGGCCCCTGCAAAGCGAAGAAGGCTATCATTTATTTCTTGTTGAAGAGTTTCTCCCCGCCGAACTCACCACTTATCACAAACAAAAGATTCAAAATCGAATGTTTAAAGAGTGGCTCGATAGCGAATTAAATTATTTACTTCATAATAGTAACGCTTAATCGTTAATGATTCGTCAAAACCCACATTCTAAATGAACGTTTTGATTTTGGGAAATGCCGAAGATGCCCATGCCAGACACCTGAAGCAGGCATTGACGGTTGCGGGAGTCAGAGTTGAGTATCTCGATACGAGCCAATTTCCGTCCGAGTTGCGGCTATCTTGGCAACCCGAGACGGATAAAGGGTCTTTGACCTTACCAAACGGCAGCCCATTTTCCTTGTCAGAGATTCACAGCGTATTTTGGCGAACCTTTACCGGGGTAGGCATTCGGGAAATGTCAGATGCTAATCGACATCGTATCGCCTTCAACGATTCCATGAGTACGGTGCGATCGCTCCTGCAAGCCATCCCCGCACGCTGGATTAACTCTTGGGATGCCTACCAGTTCCACAAAGAGAAACCGCTACAACTGCACGCCGTCGGGAAACTGGGGGTCAAGATTCCCGCCACTCTCATTAGTAACGACCCGCAGCAAGTCACCGCCTTTGCGAGCATCAATCATCCGGTTATTTTCAAACCCGTTTACGGCGGCGCGCACACCCAGTTAGTCAGCGATCGACACTTAGAACCCGAACGGCTCAAAGCGGCACTGAGTCTCTCTCCAGTTACGATTCAGGCTTATATCCCCGGTACGAATATTCGCAGCTACGCGATCGCCGATGAAGTCTATACCGCCGAAATTCGCAGCGAATCTCTCGATTTTCGCCAAGATCCCCAAGCCCAACTCATTCCCATCGAGTTGCCTGAATCGGTACGACAGCAATGCCTTGCGATTGCCCGAACTTTGAAGTTAGCCTGGACGGCGATCGATTGGCGGCGAACTCAGGCGGGAGAATACATCTTTTTGGAAGCCAATCCCAGTCCGATGTTCGTCCATTTTGAGAAACAGACGGGGTTTCCCATTACTCAGAAACTGGTGGAACTTTTGATTCAGTAATGGCAAGCATTCAGCTTATTGCGAGTTCCAAAATTATGAAAAAGTATAAAACCTCCCTGGTTTTCCCGGTACAACGGGGTATATACAGAGGGACAGTGGTGTCAACTTAAGGTGGGTTCTGCTTTGTCAATATCTCAATTATTGACAAAGCAGAACCCGGAATCGGGGGGTCTCCCCCCAACCCTCCGCCTTCGGCTTCGCCCTCCCGTCGGGGGCGTAACGCCCCCGGTCGCGCTCGCCTGTCGAAGTGCCCCCGCGTATAAGAGGAAGTCCGGTCGTCGACCTTTGTCTCGGGTCAAGACCGGGCGTTCAGGAGGATATCATTGACGCTTGACACGCGACCACATTGTTTAAGTTGACGCCACTGCACAGGGGGAGTATCCCTACCGATGGCGATCCGAAATATCTATACGATCGCCAAAAAAGGGAGACAGCACATTGCACCATCTCCCTTCAGCTTAATTTAATCCAACTTCAACGGCTTAGTAGTCGAAGTCGCCGCCCATGCCGCCACCGGCTGCCGGTGCGCCATCCTTGGGTTCGGGCTTATCGACGACGATGCACTCGGTAGTTAGCACCATTCCAGCGATCGAAGCTGCATTTTGCAGCCCGGAACGAGTCACCTTCGCGGGATCGACGATACCGGCATCGAAGAGATCGACAAACTCGTTGGTTGCCGCGTTGTAGCCGACGTTAAAGTCTTTTTCCTTGACGCGCTCGGCAATCACCGCACCGTTCTGTCCGGCGTTCTCGGCGATGCGCTTGAGGGGTGCAGACAAGGCACGACCGACAATCAATGCCCCGGTAAGTTCTTCATCGGTGAGGTTGCTATTGGCCCACTCTTCGAGTCCGGGAGATAAATGTGCCAGAGTCGTACCGCCGCCAGGAACGATACCTTCTTCCACCGCCGCTTTGGTGGCGTTGATGGCATCTTCGAGGCGCAGCTTGCGATCCTTCATTTCCGTTTCGGTGGCCGCACCGACTTTCACCACGGCCACACCACCGGCGAGCTTCGCCAGACGCTCTTGTAGCTTCTCTTTGTCGTAGGAAGAATCGCTTTCCTCCATTTGACGGCGAATTTGCTCGCAACGAGCCTTGACACCCGCTTCGTTCCCTTCGGCAACGATCGTGGTGCTGTCCTTGGTGATGGTGATGCGACGGGCCGAACCCATCATTTCTAGCTTGGCCGTATCGAGCTTCAAGCCAGCATCTTCGGCAATCACCTGACCGCCGGTGAGGACGGCGATATCTTCGAGCATGGCTTTGCGGCGATCGCCAAATCCAGGGGCTTTGACGGCAGCCACATTGAGCACGCCCCGCAGACGGTTCACCACGAGGGTGGCTAGGGCTTCTTTCTCGATATCTTCAGAGATAATTAAGAGAGGCTTACCCGAACGCGCAACTTGTTCGAGGACGGGAACCAAGTCTTGTACCAAGCTGATTTTTTTGTCCGTCATCAGGATGTACGGCTCTTCGAGAACCGCTTCCATGCGCTCGGTGTCGGTGGCGAAGTAAGGAGAGATATAGCCCTTATCGAAGCGCATCCCTTCGGTGATTTCCAGTTCGGTGGTCATGGATTTGCCTTCTTCGAGGGAAATCACGCCTTCTTTACCCACCTTATCCATGGCATCGGCAATCATTTGCCCGACTTCATCGTCGTTACCGGCGGAAATGGCACCCACCTGGGCGATCGCTTTAGAATCTTCCACCTGACGGGCGTGCGAGGCGATTTTGTCTACCAGGAAACCCGTTGCTTTGTCGATGCCGCGCTTGAGGGAAATAGCGTTGGCACCGGCGGCGACGTTGCGCAGACCTTCTTTGACCATTGCATGGGCTAAAACCGTCGCGGTGGTGGTTCCGTCTCCAGCGGTATCGTTGGTTTTGGAAGCGGCTTGGCGAATCAAGGACACGCCGGTATTTTCAACGCCATCTTCGAGTTCGATTTCTTTGGCGATCGTAATCCCGTCATTGACGATTTGGGGCGCGCCAAACTTCTTTTCTAGAACCACGTTCCGACCTTTGGGGCCGAGGGTGACGGCAACAGATTCCGCCAGTATGTCCATACCCTTTTCCAGGGCGCGACGAGCATTCTCGTTGTAGATAATACGCTTTGCCATAGTCTTTAGTTTTTGAGGATTGTGAGGATTTGGAAATGAAACGATGAGGGGATTAACGATCGAATATCGTTAATGTGCGTCGTTGTTATCGATCGCTCGCCGATAACTTGCGCTCGCAGAACTTGTTAGCTGACAATGGCGAGGATGTCTTTTTCCGAGAGGAGAACGAACTCATCGCTACCGAGTTTGATGTCCGTGCCAGCGTACTTGGAATAGAGAACCTTGTCGCCCACTTTGACATCGAGTTCCTGACGAGAGCCATCATCAGCACGCTTGCCAGGCCCGACTTGAACGATTTCTCCAACTTGGGGCTTCTCCTTTGCGGCATCGGGTAGAAGAATCCCACCGGCTGTTTTCTCCTCCGAGGCACTCACTTTGACAAATACGCGATCTGCCAGAGGCTGAACAGTGGAAACACTCAGAGATACGGCTGCCATATATAAATACTCCAGACTACAGGGTAAACTGATACTCGATAAAGAGTTTGTTGAGCGAGCACGTCAATCGTTTTTGTCGTCACCCGGCATCGCCAATCGATGTTGAACCTCACAAACTGGGTTTAGCTCGCGTCTCGATCGCAATATGCAACTCGGTCGGTACGTGAGTCCAAACTCAATCGATCGTGCTTTGGATTCTCACGCAAATCCATCGAATTAGCACTCTCAACTCCTGAGTGCTAATTTAGCTG
>NZ_JADEXN010000106.1 GCF_015207075.1 Zarconia navalis LEGE 11467 | reverse complement strand
CGTGCAGGTCCATCAGGCCGTCACCACGGTGGCTGAAGCTCTTGTAGACTTGCTCCCGAAATTGAATGAGTTGGTTGATACAATCTGGAATATTCATCGGCAATAGGTTGAGCGTTTTCACTTTGCTCAATTTCCCCTATTGCCGCTTCATGCAGGCTACCCCCCTCCCTTCTCTTTGTCCAAAGTCCAATCCGATCTGGGGTGGGGTATATTGACTCGATTTGCCTGCTCGTCCTGACTCCTTCAGCGATCGTCGATTCAATCTTCTACTCAATCTTTGTATTCTTTGCTATGTAAAGGTTTCAGACGCAGGTTGTCTTTGGTTGTGCAAACCTTCGATCTACACCTAGACAGAAGTCAGCGTCTATTGTAATCTAATTGAGAAGTATTTTCTTTAAGTGAAATTCCTAAATCGTACTATTTACTGCTAGGGAGAGCTTTATTGCGAATAATTGAGCTTGAAAAATTTAAATGCATTGGAAAGGCTACTTTATTTGTTGTGGTATCAGACTGCACGAACGATGCGCCCGATCTGGGTTAGTCTAATCCCTAAAAACGTTTAACGTTTGGGTAAAAAGATAGTTCGATCGAAATTAGCTCAATCGTGTCAGTAATTTTCAAGCTAAAAAAATTGAGATGGTTTCAGCGTTTATTTTGGGTTGAGTTATGAGCAATTTAACGGTTGACGTACAGAAACAGCGCCAGAAAGAGGAGACGGTATTAAGAAGTCTTTTCATTTATACTCTTTCAGGGTCGATTATCTTCCATGCAGGAATGGTGGCAGCAGTACGTAGTGGCTTGCTCGACTGGGTTCCAAAAGCGATCGCCAAAGAAGAAATTGAAGAAATAGAAATTCTGGTCTTGGACGATAGCGATTTCCTGGAAATAGAACCCGAGATTTCCACCGATGTCGTTATCGCAGAAGAAACCGCATCATCCCCAGCAGCAGAATCAGTTGAAGCGAGTACAGCTTTGGAACCCGTGCAAGCATACCTGCCAGAGCCGGCGATTTCGGAATCCGTCGCCAACGATGCGCCGATCGCGCCAACAGAAGAGCCGTTTGCCGAGGATACGTTCGCAGAAGATACGTTTGCCGAGGACACGGGAGATACTTTTGTAGACCCTGGTGTTGTGGGGACTTCTCAAGACAAGTCTAAGACTGGACAGGGGAAAGCTACAGACGGGAGTAAGAGCGGTGACTCGACCGAAGGGGATGGCGCTTCTGATGGTTTGGGAAATATCGGTCCGATCGGTTCGGGACCCGGAGGTACGGGAGATGGTGAAGGTTGGTTCGGTGGTTCGCCAGGGGGCGATTCTGGGGGGGTAAATAGTGAGGGAGGAAATGGAAATGGCACCGAGCAAGCTGCGATCTCTTCGCCTTTTGAGAGTTTCCGTAACTTGCTGCCCGAGCAACCCGTCGAGTCCGGTGATGGCTCGGAGAACGGTGGAGGTCAATTTTTAGGTCGGGAGCATTCTTACCAACGCCAAGAGGAATTTGCCGTAACTGGAGAAACGTTAATCGAAGTTCAGCGAGACGAAAACGGCGAATATTCTTACGAAATTACAACATCTAGCGGCGACGAAGAAGCCGACCGAGCAGCTTTAGAAGCAGCACAGTCTGGAGAAGATTCTTATGACAACGTTGCTGGGGAGAGTTTTACGATTCGGGCGCATCACGCAGATGAAGGAACCGAAGAAGCCGAAAATCTTCGGGAGATGCTGCACCAGCAAGAAGAAGATTTCTACAGAGCTGAAACAGAACCGGCCTACGAGGACTCTGCTTATAAAGAACCCGTTTATGAAGAGCCAGTTTATGAAGAACCGGTCTACGAAGAGCCTGTCTACGAGGAACCCGCTTATAAGGAACCCGTTTACGAAGAACCGGTCTACGAAGAGCCTGTCTACGAGGAACCCGCTTATAAGGAACCCGTTTACGAAGAACCGGTCTACGAAGAGCCTGTCTACGAGGAACCCGTTTACGAAGAGCCGGTTTACGAAAAACCCATTCCTGGGGGATATGGCAAGAAGTAATAAATATCTGGTATAAACTCAGTTTTTGTCTCGGTAGTGTAAAGGTTTGAGGTGTATTTTCTCTGCGATGTCCGATCGAGCTAAGTCATTTGTTGTATCGAGCAATTAGACAACAGTCCTCATCTCGGAAAATCATTGCATTATAGCCCCTCGAACCTCTAAACCTTTATCCTGGCAAGATTCGAGAGTTTATAGGTGTGTTCGAACCGCAGCTAAAAAGGTTAGCAACACGTGGGGTGTAGCTTCTCAAACGCATTTGAATCGGTACCGATCGCACCCCACCCCATGCGATCGAGATCTCGACCTACAGTTCCAAGACCGAATCGCTGACTATAGCTGTATTCCTTGAGATTAGGACAGACAAGCGCGTTACGAGTCTATTTCTCCCGTTTCTCCCGATGCTTACCCAGAACAGTATCCTAACAACGCTAAATATAGCCATATGTTACCCAAACCTCAGTTTTCACTTTCTTCTATTGTTTGTTGAGTTCGCGGTGGTACGATCTGTGTCCATAGCTCATTCTCTCTCCAAGTTAGGCATCGCATTTTCGATCGCTTCGATCGTTGGGATGTTCGGATCGATGGCTCATCGGGTTCTTGCCGTCGATCCCCCAGCTAATTCCGAGGTCGAGAACGATCGACCTTCATCTCCCAACCCAACAACAACGCCAATTCCTAAACCCTCACCCGTTCCGAGTGCGTCCCCAGCGACTTCTGACGGCATCACCCTTCCCGATAGCAGCATTTGTTCCGGTGAGATCGCTCGGGGCAACCCCAACAGTCGGGGAATCTGCGAATTTACCAACGGCGATCGCTACGAAGGGGAATTTAGAGATGGAAAACCTAGTGGAACGGGCGTTTACACGTTTGTAGACGGCAGTCGCTATGAGGGAGAGTTTCGCGACGGACAACTGAACGGTACGGGAATTTGGGAATTTGCCAATGGCGATCGCTATGAAGGACAAATCTCCAATAACCAGTTCGAGGGTACGGGGGTATTAACCTCAGAAATTGGAACCTACGAAGGAGCGTTTGCCAGCGGTCAGCCCCACGGTCGGGGCATTTTAACCCTAGGGAACGGAGATCGGTGCGAGGGAACTTTCGAGGGGGGTCAACTTTCGGGGGTTGCTGTTTGTACCTACGCCAACGGCAATCGCTACGAAGGTGAATTCGCCAACACTCAGCGACATGGCATGGGGGTTTATACCTTAGCCAACGGCGATCGCTACGAAGGGACATTTGCTGAAGGTCGGCCGGATGGAACGGGGTCTTGGAGTTTTGCGATGGGGGGAAGTTATGAAGGGGAATTGAAGGCAGGGGAGTTAACGGGAACGGGAGTACGAGAGTATGCCAATGGCAACCGCTATGAAGGTAGATTTCTCGACGGCAAGCCTCACGGACGAGGAACTCTGACTTTTGCTGACGGGAGCAGCTATGAAGGGCAGTTTGAAGCCGGACAATTCCAGGGTTTGGGAACCTATATTTTTGCAGATAACAATCGTTACGAAGGCGAGTTTCAAAATGGAACGTTGAATGGTAGGGGAGCCTTTATTTTCGCTAACGGCGATCGCTGTGAAGGTTCGGTCGCCAATGGAAACTTGGAGGGCAATGTTATCTGCGAATATGCAAACGGCGATCGCTATGAAGGTGAATTTAGAAATGGAGATAAAAATGGTTTTGGTGTTTACATTTTTGCCGATGGAGACCGTTTAGAAGGAGATTGGGTGAATGGTGAATTTCAAGAAGAATAATCTTAATAAAGATAAACGATTACCTTTGTTAAGCCCAACAATGATATTATTTTAATAAATATTTTGTTCAAGATTATCAAATTTAAGCACGACGGTAAATTTGATTAAAATCGTTATCAAATTAAAGCAATCGAGCAAAATAAAATTGCGTTTTTGTGCTAGCTAAATCTAGCCGTCACTCATCTTTTTAAATTATTTTGTTGATATCATGCGGAAGCAATAATAACCTATATTAAGTTTGGTTAAACACTGACAATTCCAGTTCAAGTGAGCAACAGGGGCATAAGAAGAGAATCGGAGAATATCTACAACAATTGTGCTCTTTTTGTGACGAATTATCCAATCTTAATATTATTGGAAGTACTCAATTTTTTATTAAAGAAAAAAAGGAGAAAACTACGTGCAAATTAGTCAATTAATTTTTTCAGCCGGAGTTGTAGCTTGGCCGTTACTTCTCTTTTCAGTCTTAGCGATTGCTTTGATTTCAGAGCGATCGTACTTCTGGCTAAAAATTTTAAAAAAGCAAAAGCCGATCGTTCGAAAAGCTTTCAATTTATTTGAAAAAGACTGGTACTCTGCGTTAGGGCTTCTCAAAAAACATCCCGAACTACCCATGTGTCGGATTTTTTTAGAAGCATTAGCACTTGACAAACCAACCCCAGCTAAATTTCGCCTTGCCCTAGAAAATGCAGCTCAAGCCGAATTGCCATCATTACGGCGATTTAATACAATTTTCGACACGATTATTACGGTGTCACCATTATTAGGACTTTTGGGAACGGTACTCGGTTTGATGGCATCTTTTTCTTCTCTACAACTGGGCAATCTCGGAAGTAGCGATACAGTGGGCGTAACTGGGGGTCTGAGTGAAGCATTATCTTCAACAGTATTGGGGCTAATCGTCGCTATTTTTACTTTATTTTTTTCCAATACATTTAAAGGACTTTATCGACGACAAGTTTCTTCAATTCAAGAATGCACTGGCAGACTAGAACTCTTGCAAGACGAGTATTACGAACAGGGATTAAAAATTCATGAAACCGCTCGAAAATGAAGTTGAGACTCAAGGTCAAATCAATATCTTGCCGATGATTGATGTGATTTTTTCAATCTTGGCTTTCTTTATGATTTCTACACTGTTTTTATCTCGTAATGAGGGATTACCCGTTAACCTTCCTCAAGCGGCTAGCGCTCAAACCCAAAATCAAGCCAAAATCGCGGTAACGATTCCCAATGAAGAGCAGATATTTCTAAACGACGATCTCATTGAGTTAGAAGAACTTCAAACGGGTGTGACACAACTGATGGATGGTTCTCAAACGGCACTCGTCGTGTTGAAAGCGGATGAAACGGTCAGTCACGGTCAAGTGATTCAAGTCATGGATCGATTGCGTCAAACTCAGGGTGTCAAATTGGCGATCGCCACCACTAAACCAGCATCCGATCGCTAATAGACCTAGGCGCCCAAAAGAGGGAACTCTCGAACGCAGGGAATAGGGAATGGGGAACAGGGGGGAGAGTTGATGGTTTCAAGCGCGAAAATTGATTGCCATTTTCATTTTTTCCAGATGTCTAAATTAGCCTCTGTAAAATCGACGATAAAAAAATTGACTGTAAAATCGAACGCCTTACCGAATTAAAACCAGCGTCCCCGATAGAATTAACAGAGTTCCCCCGATCGCCTTCCACGAAATCGGTTCGTTTAAGAATAGAACGGAAAATAGTAAAATCAACACCAGTCCCGATTTATCGACGGGGGCAACTCGCGAAGCCGGACCGAGTTGTAGCGCCCGGAAGTAGCACAGCCAAGATAGCCCCGTGGCAAAACCCGACAGTCCCAAAAAGAGCAGGGTTTTGCCGGAAATGGAAAACAAGGCTTGGAACTGACCCCTCGCCAGCACAATTCCCCAAGCGATCGCTGAAATAACAACGGTGCGAATTGCCGTTGCCAGATTAGAATCGATCGACTCTACCCCAACCTTGGCAAAAATCGTCGTCAATGCGGCAAATAGGGCAGAGAGCAAAGCAAATAGCCACCAGGGTTGCTCGAAATCAGGCATGAGAAACATCCAAAAATTAACAGTACCGATTGCGGCGATCGCTATTTTCGAGCGGGTGAATCCAAAAAACCACGATCGATTAAATAAGATAAGTAAGTACCGAGTAACTGCCGATCGACCGGGGGACAAGTAATGGATGTATTAGCTAATCCTTGCAATGTATTTTTGCTATCGAATTTTATCGTTAGAACGCGCAGTTGTTCTGGAAGAAAATCCTTAGGAAAAATAGGCAGTAAAGAATTCCATTGGTTCGAGCCAGATTCTTTTACAAAATCAGCTAAGCGTTTTCGCCACGGTTTGTAAGCCATCTTCTCAAGAGGATAGCCAAAGGACGCGATCTCTTCGATTAAATCGCTCAAAAGAATGGGTTGCGGGTTTGTTAAGTGGAAAACGTTGCCGATACTATCGGACTGTTGGGATAAATGGACGATCGCTCCGGCTACGTAATCAACGGGAGTAAAATCCCATATGGCTTTGAGATCGGGAGCGCTTTTGAGTTGAACGAACCCTTTGAGGACGGTGTGGAGGAGATCTCGCGTATTGCCGACTCCCGCTTGGCTATGTCCGGAAATGACACCCGGACGATAAATCGAGACGGGAATGCCTCGCGACCGCGCGATTTGACAAATTTGTTCGGCCACCCATTTACTTTGGGCGTAGCCGTTAAACAATCCTTGCGGGCACTCGCCGTCGGTTTCCAATACGGCTTCGCGATGGAGATAAGCGGGGGAATGAACGACAGACAAGGAGGAAACAAAATGGACGGCTTTGAGTTTTCCGCAAACTGCCAATCGTAAAATCTCCTCGGTTCCCAAAACATTGCTCTGTTTGAAGGCAGAATAAGGATAAAGGGAATTGACAAACGCACCGTTGTGATAAATAACTTCAACGCGATCGCCCAATTCCTGAAACCGATCTAAACTCAATCCCAAGTAAGGTTTCGAGAGGTCTCCGGGAATGACAACGATGCGTTCGCGTAGCGTCTCCCCAGGAGAATCGCGGAAACGTTCTTGCCATAACTGATAAGATTCGAGATTGTCTTGAATTCTTTGCCGTCCCGAGGCTTCATCGGCAGCGCGTACCAGACAATGCACGATCGCCGATGTCTTTTGCAGAAGTTCCACCAAGAGAAACCCCCCTAAAAAGCCCGTCGCCCCGCTTAAAAATATCTGTTTCGGGGATTCAGCCCATTGAAAATCGTATCCTTCAGGAGGAGCGATTGCGGAGTCTAAAACGACTTCCTCCTCTAAATTGAGGGGCGATTGCGCCGTCGGTTTTTCTCGCCAGTCTTCGACTCGCGTTGCCAGTCCCGACACGGTCGAACTCTCGAATAAATCTACCAATCCCAGTTCTATATCGAGGGCACAATTCAGTCGTGCTAGCAGTTTTACGGCCAGTAACGAATGTCCTCCCAACTCAAAAAAGTCATCGTAAAGACCCACGCGATTCTCCTGGGGAGACGCTACGCGGTCGAGTTTTAATATCTCAGCAAAAATCTCAGCAATGGTTTTCTCCGTCAACGTCTTAGGTGGCACGAATGTTTCTGTTGCTTGAGATGCTCCTGCTTTGGGTACGGGCAGTCCTTTGCGATCGACTTTGCCATGAGCGTTGAGTGGTAGTTCGTCGGGCCATATGAATATTGAAGGGATTGCGTACTTGGGAAGCTGTTTTTCTAGAAATCGGCGCAGCTGTAAGGACGTTACCGCACGGTCGGGTTCTAACACGACATATCCCACAAGTTGGCGATCGTCGTCTACGTCGCGGGGAATGACAGCGCAGATTCGTACATCTGGGTGTTGACTCAGGACTGTTTCAATTTCCCCCAGCTCGATCCGAAATCCGCGTATTTTAATCTGCTTGTCGATGCGGCCCAAAAATTCGAGGTTGCCGTCTTCTCGGTAACAAACGCGATCGCCAGTTTTGTAAAGGCGCGCTCCGGCATCAAAAGGGTTGGGAATAAATGCTCGTTGGGTTAAATCCGGGCGATCGAGATAGCCTCTTGCTAATCCCGCACCCCCAATATACAACTCTCCTGGAATGCCAATCGGAACGGGTTGAAGACGCGCATCGAGAACGTAAAGCTGAGTATTTGCAAAAGAACGACCAATTGGCACGAGTTGCCCAGATGGAAGATTAACCTCACTCGTTTCAAAATAACTACTGTCGATCGTTGCTTCTGTCACTCCATAAGAGTTTATGAGTCGCGTTTGAGTCCCGCAGAACTGACGCAGCCTCTCAAATTCACCGAGATACCAATTATCGGACCCGACAATCAGCACCCGCATAAACTCTAAATTCTGTGCCGTTGCTTCTAAATAATCCATCAGATATCGAATGACGGCTGGGACGAACTCCGCATAATCGACTTGATTTCGCCGCATTAGAGCGTAGAGCTTGTCTGCTTCTAGCAATACCTCGCGGGGACATATTACCAATTTTCCCCCCGAACAAAGGGTGCGAACCCAATCACCCGTAAAGACATCGAAAGAGAAACTGGCCATTTGCAAGTGGCTAATGGGTTTTGCCCGAAGCTGATAAGCGCTTTCCCAGGCGAAGTAAGCGTTGACTAGATTACTATGGGCGATCGCAACGCCCTTCGGTTGACCCGTCGAGCCTGACGTGTAGATGATATAGGCAAGATCGCGAGCTTGCACCTCAACTGAGAGATTTTCTGACGGCGATCGGGAGATCGCATCCTTATCTTTGTCCAGATACACCGCCCGCGCGCTATGCTCTAAATCTGACCTCCAAAGCATTTCCTCCGTCACCAATACTCGCACCCGCGCGCTTTGAAGCATAAACTCGAGTCGTTGCTGGGGATAATTGGGGTCCATCGGCACATAAGCCCCCCCGGCTTTGAGGATGCCCAGCAAACCCACAAGCGTTTCCACCGATCGCTCCAGACAAATTCCGACCGGGACTTCCGCTCTAACCCCCAAACTCTGTAGATGATGCGCGAGCTGATTGGCACGAGTATTCAATTCCCGATAGCTTAGTTTTTTCTCTCCAAAGACGACAGCAGTCGCTTCAGGTGTACGCTTGACTTGAGCTTCAAATAACTGATGAATGCAAGCTGTTGCGGATTCACAGAGATTTGACCCTTGCCAAGCCTTCAGTTTTTGTCGTTCTGTTTCCGCGAGCAGGGGAAGTTCTTCGAGAGTCCGATCGGGGTTGGAAATGATTCCATCGAGCAAAGTCTGAAAATGACCGAGCATTCGTACCATTCTGGGTTCGTCAAACAGATCGGTGTTGTATTCCAACTTGCCGATGAGTCCGTTATCGTCTTCGACGAGGTGAAACGTGAGGTCAAATTGAGACGTTTTGTTATCGATGCGCGAATGAGCGACATTTAATCCGGGGAGTTCGATCTCCTCCACAGAAAAAGTGTTTTGCAACACTAACATCACCTGAAAAATGGGAGCATAGGCAACATTCCGGGTCGGTTGGAGTTCCTTAACCAGCTTTTCAAACGGTAGGGTCTGGTGCGCCAATGCATCGAGAACGGTTTCTTTGACCCGCTCGATCAGTTGGCGAAAGCTGGGATTTCCCGAGAGATCGGAACGAAAGACAAGCGTATTGATAAAACAGCCAATTAAGGGTTCGACTTCCGGTTGGTGGCGGTTGGCAATGGGGGAACCGATCGGAATATCTTCTTCCCCGCAATAGCGAAATAACAGAGTTTGCAGCGCTGCGAGTAGGGTGGTATAAAGAGTTGCCCCCGCTTGTTGCGAGAGCCGTTTCAGCCCGTTGGTTAGGGTTTTAGGCAGGAGAAAAGATAGGGTTTTTCCCTGAAAAGAAATCACTGTCGGGCGGGGACGATCGCTGGGTAATGGCAAAACATCCGGAGCATTTTGTAAGGTTTTGCGCCAATACTCCAGTTCTTTTGCGAGAGTATCGCCCTGAAAATATTCCTGTTGCCACAATGAAAAATCGACATATTGAACGGGGAGTTCCGGCAGGGGGGAAGGCCGTCCTTGGGCAAATGCGCCATACAATGCGCTCAATTCGCGAAAAAATACGCCAAAAGACCAACCATCAACGGCGATGTGATGGATCGTTGCGAGTAACATGTGGTCTTTTTGTCCCAATTGGAGCAGCTTGAATTGCCAGCACCAATCTTTAGCAAGGTCGATGGGTTGAAATCCTTGTTCCTGGATTAGCGATCGCGCTCGTTCGTCTTGTTCGTTAGGAGTCAGCGATCGCAGGTCGATAACGGGTAAAGTCCAATCCACTCGGGGTGCGATAACCTGCATTAATTCCCCGTCGATCACTTGTATCGTCGTTCGCAAAATAGCGTGACGGCGCAGGATTTCTTTCAGGGCGCGATCGAGGGCCAAAACTTGCAGCGATCCGTTGATTTTTAGAGAAGCGGAAAGATTATTGGCAACTGCACTGTTCACCCCCAAACTATCTTGAAACCACATTCGCTGCTGGGCGAAAGAGATGGGGAATCGTTCCAATTCTGTATCGGATCGAGTCCGCTTGGGAATTTTGAGCGTTCGTGCAGCGTCTCGATCGGAGGATCGTGTTTTAACTTGTTCTTTTTTTTGCTTTTCGAGTCGCAGTTTTAAGAGTGCTTGTTTTTCGGGGGGAAGGCTGGCGATGCGTTGAGCGAGATCTTGGGCTTTCATATTTGTTATTAGTTGCTTGATTATTGGTTTTTCTTGCTAAAGGTCAAAGAATCTGTTTACTCTTTAATTTTTAATTCGATATCAAATTTTAATTCCAATTGTTGAGAACGAATTTTTTGCCATTGCACGATCGCAAATGCTATTAAACTATAGGTCGTGATAATTGCCAAGATTGAAAGTTCTCCGAAGAACCAATCAAATCCGAAGCCTTCTCCTAGCCAAAACGTTCCCAAAGAAATCAAAAAAACTCCCGCTCCTAACTTGATTAAAACTTCAGGGATATTTAATAAGTAATTGTGTAAAATGAAAACGATGATAATAGAGAAGAGCAATGCCGCGATCGCACCGCCGATTGCTTCAGTCCATGCTTGAGAGGCTAATCCCAAAGTCACAACCAAAATCGCAATTTCAAGGGTTTCTAAGATAGCGCTTTTCGTGACGATCCAAAAGTTAAGAATATTGAAATTTTTCGAGCGATCGTCTAAAATAATATCTTCTGCACTGAGAGGGTTCTCAGACATCCAACCCGCGCGAGTATTTTTGACTTGACGGCGAATTGATTTGTGCATCCATCGCAATCCAAACACGATTAAAATCGACCCGATCGCGATCTGGAGAAAGTGGAGGGGAATGGTTTGTAAAACTCGACCGAAAGGCAACGAAATCGCGATAATTCCCAGAATGCCGATAATGCTCCCCCAAAGTGCTTCTTGGGGATAGCCAGACCGCGCGATCGCATAAGCAATAACGGCAAGTTCTAGAAATTCAACAAACGATCCCGCCGCAGATGCAGCCCAAACATTTACATTCATTTTGTCCTCACGCAGGTTCGCATAGTGTCTCCAGAGAAGAATGGAAATATAATTTAAAGTCTCGCTCGATTAAATATTTAAAGTAAGTATTCAGGTTGAAGTTATTTGAGATCGAACCCACCCCTAACCCCTCGGTGAGAGGGGAATTATTGCGTAAAAATTGGGAAATGAATGAAATCTTGAAAATATTCATCTTCTACTCCCCTCTTGTGGAGGGGCAGGGGGTGGGTTCGACGATTTGCTGGTGTGGCTGAATACTTACTATTT
>NZ_JADEXN010000105.1 GCF_015207075.1 Zarconia navalis LEGE 11467 | reverse complement strand
CGATCGATCTGAAGAACAGACGCCGGAAGAAAGTATCTCGACACCCGATACACCCGAATCCGAGGTGGACAACGTGGATTCGCGATCGCCCAACCCATCGACGAATCGATCGACAGACCTACCGGCATTTGCGCCGGGAACCCAACGCCGCGCGATCGAATTTGCCTTGGGAGAACCCACCCGCGCGTCTAGTGGATTGTGGAATACTCGGGCGGTGTTGTATGAAGATCGGATTCCGGGACGGGCGGATTTAGGGTATTTGTTCGATCCGGGTTCGGGACGATTGCGGCAAACGGAAGCCACGTTCGATCCGTCTCTAGAGATCGAAACTCTGTCGGTGATGTTGGAGGGGATGACGAGCAACAACCTTTCGACAAAAATCGAGAAGGGATTGACGGCGGTGTATCGGGGTAAAGTCGATCGATTTGATTTTGTCAGCGGTCGCCGCGATCGCCTCAAAGGAACGATTCAGCGGGATGAGGACGATCGGATTTACATTGCCGTGTGGGAAGCGGATTTGCACGAGTGATGCGATCGGGAACGGGAAGAGGGGAACAGAAACTTAGATTTTCTCTATCTCTGCGTCTCCCGATCTCCCCCTCTCTCTTAAAAAGCAAGAGGCACGCAAGCAAAACGGGTTACCCATGCTATCCCCTGTTGTTGCCCCGACCGTCACTTTTTTAAATTGTGTTAAAATATGTAATAACAAATACGGATTTTGAACAAAAAGTACCGCATTGTGATATAGGTCAAAAAATGAGGTTTAACCTTTATGGGATCGTCCTTTCAAACCCAGCAACTCTCGATTGAAAGCTTGGCGACTGATATTTTCCTCCGTTCGGCAGGTCAGTGGAAGTCTACGCGACGTTACTACACCCTCAAACAAGAAACCTCTCAAGAGGTCGTTAGCTTCTTGGAAATTGAGTTTATCGAGTCAGGACATCCAATACTTATCGACTTAGCCAAACGACACGGACTCAAAGATGATGTAATTTTCGTCTGCGGTAGCCAAGTTAGTTGGGATAGCCACTACTGCGGCCCTGAAGGTAAACAGGTCAAAGGTTCGACAATTTTCGGCGTGTTGGGGGATATTTTATATCGCGATCGCGGTTTTGCCACCTCCAAACCCGTTACCGCCCAATTATCTTCCCCCAATCCCCAAAGCCTCTGTTTGAAAACGGAATACGGAGGTTCGGCATTTGAAGAGGAAATCAAGCTAGTCGGTCAGCAGTACCGCACCCGCCAAACCATCATCTCGCGAGCGGGAGAAGAGCATACCATCGGTCAATATCTAGAAAAACGGATTTAGGGATTTAGATCCCAAACAATGCAGGCGATGGAAAAGGATTCCATCCCTGTTCTGTGATGTCGTTACGCCCCGAGCGTCATCTCGTATCGAACTAGTACTCCACCACAGAGATTTTGATGAGTAGGGGCAATCCCCCCGTGGTTGCCCCTACCGGACGGGGTAGGCACAGGGGCACTACTACGAAACGAACCGTCAGAATTAATGTGGCAGAGTACTAGAGGCTTCACGAACGTTCTCTGTTGCAGTAATGTAACAGATCGTTTCAATACGTACACTTATATTAAAAATCAATTCGATCGAATTGAGGCAGATATCGGGAACCTTAAATGCTCGTAAGCCCTACAAATGTTGAGTTTTACCCGAGGCTGTCCGGAGAGTCGATAGATCGATATTTCGATTCTTAACAAGATGTAATAAATAAACGTCCGACCCCGGTGTATAAATTTTATCTGTAAGGGTCAATAATCCAGACAACCCTTAAACCACCGAGACTTATCAACTTCTCATATAGACACAAAGTTTTCTCATGTTTATCTAAGAAGTCATGTAAAGTTCTACAAAGTTTAGTAGCACTTTAATTTCGGGAAATATTAGTATTGTGTCTGGATTAACTCTTTTGTGGGCTTGCTTATAAAAGCCTACGCCTGATTTAACAAAACATCTTGAGTTTTGAATCTCAATCACGCTCATCTCAATCAAGTAGGAGATTAGATTTAATGTTCGACGCATTCACCAAAGTCGTTTCTCAAGCCGATGCTCGGGGTGAGTACCTTTCCTCCTCCCAACTCGATGCCCTCAGCAGCATGGTTTCCGATAGCAACAAGCGCATGGATGCGGTCAACCGCATTACCAGCAATGCCTCTACTATCGTCGCCAACGCCGCTCGCTCCTTGTTCGCCGAGCAGCCCCAGCTAATCGCTCCGGGTGGAAATGCTTACACCAGCCGTCGGATGGCTGCTTGCTTGCGCGATATGGAAATCATCTTGCGCTACGTCACCTATGCAGTGTTCTCTGGTGATGCCAGCGTCCTCGACGATCGCTGCCTCAACGGTCTGCGCGAAACCTACCAAGCCTTGGGAACTCCCGGAGCTTCTGTCGCAACGGGCGTCTCGAAAATGAAAGATGCCGCTCTATCCATCGTTGGCGACACCAATGGAATCACTAAAGGTGATTGCAGCAGCTTGATGTCTGAAATCGGCACTTACTTCGATCGCGCGGCTTCTGCAGTCTCCTAAGCGATCTTAAGAAGTTTTAGGTGAAGTCAAAAACTTCATCTTTATTTTGACAAAGTAAACCCTTTAGAGAAATATCACACAACGATGAAAACCCCAATTACTGAAGCAGTTTCCGCTGCTGATTCCCAAGGACGTTTCCTCAGCAGCACCGAAATCCAAACCGCCTTCGGTCGTTTCAAGCAAGCCAGTGCTAGCTTGGAAGCTGCTAAAGCTTTGACTGACAAAGCTTCTAGCTTGGTCGATGGAGCTGCTCAAGCCGTGTACAACAAGTTCCCCTACACGACTCAGATGCAAGGCCCCAACTACGCCTCGTCTTCTGAAGGCAAGTCCAAGTGCGCTCGCGACATCGGTTACTACCTGCGCATGGTCACCTACTGCTTAGTTGCCGGTGGTACCGGTCCTATGGACGAGTATTTGATCGCTGGAATCGACGAAATCAACCGCACCTTTGAATTGTCTCCTAGCTGGTACGTCGAAGCCCTCAAGCACATCAAAAACAACCACGGACTCAGTGGCGACCCGGCAGTTGAAGCCAACTCTTACATTGATTACGCCATCAATGCTTTGAGCTAGTTTGTCTAGCTTAGAAACGGTAAGGAGCTACAACTGAAATTTCTATTTCGTAGTTGTTTGCAGTTTCAGCCCGGATCGATAAAGAGCTACTAACTCAAAGTTCGTAGTTGTTTACCGGTTCGGGCACTCTTTATATTTGATAAAAAAATTTCGATTCGAAATAATGGCAATTACCACAGCAGCCTCTTGGCTGGGAACTTCTGCATTTAGCGAAACCCCCAAAGTCGAACTTCGACCGAACTGGACGGAAGAAGAAGCCCAAGTTGCAATTCGGGCTATTTACCGCCAGTTGCTCGGCAACGAACACCTGATGAATTCCGAGCGCTTGACCAGTGCGGAATCTCTTCTGTGCGATCGCAGTATTACCGTCCGAGATTTTGTCCGTTGCGTGGCGAAGTCCGAACTCTACAAGTCTAAATTTTTCTACAACAACTTTCAAAATCGATTTACGGAGCTAAACTACAAGCACTTGCTGGGTCGCGCTCCCTACGACCAAACAGAAGTTGCGTTCCATAACGACTTGTATCACGCGAAGGGATACGATGCCGATATCGATTCTTATATCGATTCTGATGAGTATCGCTCTTTCTTTGGCGACAACATCGTACCGTACTACCGGGGTTTTGAAACCCAGCCCGGACAAAAAACCGTTGGCTTCAATCGGATGTTCCAACTGTATCGCGGTTATGCCAACAGCGATCGCTCCCAAGGTCAGAAACAAGGATGGTTAACCTGGGACATGGGCAAAAATTTGGCCTCGCCGGTTCGGACTCCATCCTCGGGAACCCTCACCGGGACGACGAGTGGCGGACGCAGCGGGCGCTATCGCGTGCGGGTCGTACGGCAAGGTTCTCGGGTCAGACCTCAAGTTCGAAAAACCACCACCGAATTTGTTGTCTCTTACGACCAACTTTCCGGTCGCCTGCAACAAATCGCCCGCAGCGGTGGCAAAGTTATGAGCGTCACCGAAGTTTGAGCTAAACCCTCTCGATTGACGAAAATACGAACTAAGGAGAATTAAGAGTGGCAATTACAACAGCAGCCTCTCGGCTGGGAACTTCTGCATTTAGCGAAACTCCCAAAGTCGAGCTGCGCCCCAACTGGACGGCAACGGAAGCTCAAGTGGCGATTCGTGCAGTCTATCGCCAGGTCTTGGGAAATGAATATCTGATGAAATCAGAGCGCCTCGCGAGTTTGGAGTCTTTGCTGTGCGATGGTAGCATCTCGGTGCAGGATTTCGTGCGCGGCGTGGCAAAATCAGAGCTTTACAAGTCTAAGTTTTTCTACCCCAGCTTCCAAACTCGATTCATCGAACTCAACTACAAGCACCTACTCGGTCGCGCCCCTTACGATGAGTCCGAGGTCATCTACCACTTAGATTTGTACCAAAATCAAGGCTACGATGCCGACATCGATTCTTACATCGATTCTGCCGAATATCTAGATAATTTTGGCGAAAATATCGTCCCTTACTATCGCGGTTTTGACACCCAGTCCGGACAAAAAACCGTCGGTTTCAACCGGATGTTCCAACTGTATCGCGGCTACGCCACTAGCGATCGATCTCAAGCCAAAGGCACGGAAACCCGTCTGGCTGCAGAACTGGCTAAAAATAGCGCCTCTGCGGTCGTCGGACCTTCAGGTGCTAATGAAGGATGGGCTTACCGTCCCTCCAAAGCGGGCGTAACGCCAGCGCGCTCGATGGGCGGTTCGACCCAGCAATCGGGGAGCAACAGCCGCGTCTACCGCGTAGAAGTCACCAAAATGCTCGGCCGCGGCTATCCCAACAACCTGCGCCGAGGGGGAACGCCCACAGTTCGACGCAGCAGCCAATCTTTCTGCGTGTCTTATGACAAGCTTTCTCAAACCCTAGCGCAGATTAACAAGCAAGGGGGTAAGGTTGCGAGTATCACGCCAGCGAATTGAGTTTTAACCCATGACTGGGAGAGGGGTTTTTCCACCCCTTTCTCAAGTCCCTTATATTACTATTTTTGAAAAAAGAAGGTTATGAGAAGTTCATCTGTTTTCGGATCGAGTTCGAGCACTCCCTCGGGCAATCGTCTATTTCGCTATGAAGTGACGGGGTTACGCCAAAATTGGGAAAATGATGAGAATGATTATCCGCTTCGTACCAGCGAGCGAGTATTTCTCACCGTTCCCTACGCTCGCATGAACGAAGAAATGCGGCGCATCACCCGCATGGGCGGTCAAATTGTCAGTATCGAACCGATGACGTTCGATACTGAATCGGGTGAGTAATCGATACACCTCGAACTCAGAAACAGGAAACAGCATCGCGGTCGTTTTGTAGCAGACCCGTTTGCATGAGGTAGAGGTGTTTGGCTTTTCATTATCTCTAATATCGACCGAAATAGGTTGTTAAACGCGCTTCTGGCGAGATTGACAACCTATTTGTTTTTTATGATTCTCCCTCTTTAGAAAGTCCCGATCTAATTTTCGCGGACATCGACAAGATTCTCGAACGGGTGAGCCGATCGATCGAATTGAGGTTGTTTGGCAGCGCGATCTCGATCTATCTCCCATCGACGAAGAACGCAGGTTCCCGGAGGAATACCGTCATTTTTAGCAGCTTGAATCTTTGAAGCGATCGAGGTAACATTTCCTCGCAAAAGAGATTCTTGGGTCTTGTTTTCTGAGAAAACAGAAATAAAAGTTAATATTCGATCGTCTTCCATTTCGATCGAGGGCAATAATTTCCTAATGCATAGATGGTCTTGACTTCACCCCAGGATAGAGTTGCATCTCCGGTTGAGATCGTCGCTGGATAGCCTGTAATGTTTAAATTTATCGGTAAATATTTATTACAACTTTTCAGATTTGAGGTGTGAAGACCTGACAATAGGAGCCGAGTCTGGGCTTAGGGAGCCGATCTATTCAGTTAAATCTATTGACCCATTTACGATTTCGTCATCAGTTAGCCGGATCTCCCAGACCGATCGTGGGTTTTGGTTATCCGATCTGTTTTTAATCGTTCGCGAAGCAACTCAATCGGAGTATCGCCATCCAGTCATGATGTTTAAAGGCTTCTCGACTTAACTGATAACATGCTCTGGGAAAGTTCTCCCTTCTCCCGGAAACAGCCTGTTTCGCGACGGTTTAGACACTTTCTAAATAAATCTATGTTTCAACCTTTTCTCCAATACCTAGAACGGGAATTATTCGATCGCTTTGAGTTGCGAAGTCGCCCAATTTCAAGCGAGTTAGAATTTCAGGTCAGCCAGCGAGGTAAAACACCAGCGATGATTGAAAGCTGGTGCTATGAATGTCCCCAACTGCGCAAAATCCGTTATACCTACATCAATGCTGGAGAAACAGCTCAAATTTTCAATAGTGTAATTTATCCGAACCATCACTACGACTTGCCCTTGCTAGGCATCGATTTTTTGGCTTTTGGTAAGAAGAAAATTCTAGTAGTTTTGGATTTTCAGCCACTGTTTCGAGATTCGGATTATTTAGATAAATACATCGAGCCAATGCACCAAATTCGAGAGAAATATAGCGAGTTGGCGCAAGATTTGCCCATGAAATTTTACGATGCCGATCGATATTTTTCGCCGTATTTGCTGTTTGCAAAGACCGATGCAGATACAGTTGTCAATCGACTTTTTCCAGCTTATCAAGAATATATCCAACTCTACTGGAAACTTTTAGAACAAGCTCAACCCAATTCCGAAGCAACTGCGATCGAACGGATTGTCGAGGCACAGAAAGATTACGACCGATATAGTGCCGAGCGAGACCCGGCAGCAGGGCTATTCAAAAGCTATTTCGGTCATGAATGGTCTGAAAAATTTCTCCATGAATTTTTGTTTGAAGATTCCGTTGCCGCTGCGGTGGCTGCGGATAGCAAATAAGTACGAGCTGATTCCCAAAGTCAATCTTACCAGGCTGAAACTTTGTACCATAGGGGTTTCGGCTCAGTTTTCATACTAAATCCGATGGCCAAAACCCCTTGAGTAAAAATCGACTAAACCCTTTGATTACAAGATAGCGGTTTGACTAAGTGGGGCATGGAAACCAGATTTGGTATCAGATCGGCATTTTGATTTAGAGATGGATTCCTACGGAGCAAACACCGTTCCCGAGTTCAGGGAAGTTTTGTCTCCTTTTTTTTGCGATCCCCTCCTACCAATAAATATCCCACAATACACAAGGTATTGTGGGACTAGAAAAAGCTAACCTTTCTTCAAAAATTCAGTTTAGGCGATTTCAGAAATACTGAGAATTTTGCCGCCGGTTTTGTGAATGCTCTGGATATTTTGGGAGAGCTGGTTGTAGCTGACGGTATAACAAACATTGCTGCGCCGAGATGTCGCTTGACCCTTGACTGCCTGAATCCGGAAGCGCTTGCCCGTACCGCTATAAGCTCCCGAGCCTCCAGCCGGTCTGACGATTTTAGTGGCGGCGTTTGCGGCGAGATCGGCAACCAGAGCCGATTTATTGCTGCTATCGCTGGTGGCATATCCCCGCATCAAGGCAAACATCCGGTTGAAGCCGACGTTTTTAATGCCCACCTGCGTTTGGGTGCTGCGAGCGAAGGGAACGGTATCCTCGCCAAAATTCTCGAGATATTCCGCAGAATCGATGTAGGAGTCGATTTCCGCATCGTAGCCGCTTTCGTTATAGATGAGAACGTGCCGAGCAATTTCGGACTGGTCTTGGGGGGCGCGGCCGAGAAGGTGTTTGAAGTTCAGCTCGATGAACCGATACTGAGGGGAACGCTCGAAGAACCGAGAGCGATAAGCTCCGGATTTAGCAACAGCCCGAACGAACTGACGCACGCTAATGTCACCATTGCATAGCCCAGATTCGGCACTGATGAGACGATCGCTCTCTAGTAAATGGGGATTGCCCAATACTTGCCGATAAACAGCCCGAATGACGGCTTGCACGTCGTCTTCCGTGGCATTGGGACGTAGTGCCACTCGATCGCTGTCGATAGCCCATAAGGACATGGTGTTTTTCTCCTAAATATTGTTTGTAGTTGTTAAAAAATGTTAAACCCCTCTCATCTAGGGGGCAAGCGTGAAATAAATCCGATCGCCTCCTAGACCGATGGGATGACCTATACTTCGGTAATACTGACAATCGTGCCGCTCGAGCGATTGATCCGCTGAATTTGCGGGGTCATCCGATCTCCGGGAACGATGTAGGTCGTGGTGCTGCGACGGCGGCGCTGGCAGTCGAATTTCCCACCTTTAACCAGGATCTTGAAGGTCTTGGCAGCCGCATCGCTATAAGGACTCAAACGTCCGCCGGACTTGGGGGGAACGATGGGACTGGTGCTGTTGGTGGCGATGGCTTCCACGAGATTGGAAGATTTGGTGGCCGTGTCAGCTTCTGCCGGTCCCCGGAACAGAGCAAACATTCGATTGTAGCCCACCTGCTTTTGACCCACTTGGGTCTGAGTGCCGCGATAGTAGGGTACGGTATTTTCACCGAAGGCGGTTTGATACTCGGCACTATCGAGGTAAGAGTCGATTTCCGCATCGTAACCACCGGTGAGGGTGAGATCGAGATGCTCGGCAATTTCGGCTTGGTCTTGGGGAGCGCGACCGAGCAGATGCTTGAAATTTAGCTCCACAAACCGATAGGGAGCGCAGCTTTCAAAGAAACGACTGCGATATAGCTCGGATTTGGCGACGGCCCGCACGAACTCGCGCACGCTAATATCGCCGTTGCACAACTGAGATTCGGCACTGACTAAACGTTCGCTTTCCATCAAATGAGGATTGCCCAACACCTGCCGGTAAACAGCGCGAATCACCGTTTGCAGGTCCTCAGAAGAGCAATTGGGCCATAGTTCGACCGGAGGACCGGAAAAGGCATCAATGCCAAACTTTACAGCCGGAGCGGTACTGACCATTTGTTAATTTCTCCTATTTGAATAAAGATTTAGATCGTCACCGTGCAAGCTGTTGCTCCAGGAAGCATTGGAGGTTACAACGAGCGCCTGGATTTTAACGCTTTTGACCTACGTGCCGTCCCGATTTCCCACAGCTTGCACGACGGTTAATTTGAAAGTTTTACGATCGCGCCATCGAGAGCGACAATGCTGAAGCCCTACTTTTTTACACCACCGATCGATGATTAAAAAGTAATGGTGGCGCGGATCGAAAATGTTTTCAAAATATCGAAATCGAGCGCGATCGCCCATGAGATGACAAACTCCCGTGGGCGATCGTGCCAAAGCCAGATTCCCTTCCCTACACGGGGGTAATGCTGGAAATAACGCCGCCCTGACGGTGAATCCGCTTGTACTCTTCAGAAAGCCGATCGAACGGCACCAAATAAACCTTGTTGGAGCGACGGAACTTCGACACCCGATTGACCACATTAGAGCGGTAACCGGTGACTTCGATCCGATACATTTGTCCTTCTTCGGTGGCTCCAGCCCCTTGGCGCGCGCGCGGGTTGATAGGAGGCTCGGAGAACGACCAACCAGAAGAACCACCAGAAGGGGGAACGACGGCCGTGGCGACTTCTTGAATCACCAAACCATTCAAGCGAGGACTCTTACCCGATAAGCTACCTTTGAGGTCGCTGCTCGATGCACCCCGTTGGAGTTTGAAGAAATGAGTAAACCCAACCATCTTCTTGCCGGTCTGGGTTTTGTAACCTCGCAAGAAAGGAACGGTATCTTCTCCAAAGACTTCTTGATACTCGTCGCTATCGAGATAAGAATCGATATCCGCTTCAAATCCTTTTTCGTCGAGGATTTGGCTGTGGGCTTTCATCTCTTCGTAGCCATCGGGCGCGCGACCGAGCAAATGCTTGCAGGCCAACTCCGTATAGCGGTAACGAGGGCAGCTATCGAAGAAGCGGGAACGATACAGCTCGGACTTAGCCACGGCTCGCACGAACTCGCGCACGCTGAGTTCGCCACGTTTGAATTGGGATTCGGGAACGGCGAGTCTTTCGCTTTCCATGACGTAGGCATTGCCCAAAACTTGCCGATAAACGGCGTTAATTATCGCTTGGGCTTCTTCCTCCGAGCGACCGGGCCACATTTCAAAAGGGGGAGTATCTTCATATAGAGCCACCCCGAGCGGGGATGCGGGTCCGAAAGTCATTAAATTTTGTCTCCTCGGTTACTAAAGCAATTGAGTTGAAAGAATATACTCGTGGGAGTTGTCGAGGGGTCGATTTGAGCGAAATAAAGCCTTTCGCTGTGCCTGAATTTGGTTTTTCAAGTTCCGAGCGCATCGACAGACAGCCCTTTGGCACCGCAGCTTGACGAAAAGAGTCATTGTCAAGAAGTGCTTCTAAGGTTTCATCATAAAGAGTTACAAACCGCGAAAAATTTAAGATTTGTAACTTATAAGGAGTGCGAGATATGCTCTCAATCCTTTAGTTTGTAAGGGTTTGAGTTTTCCAACCTCATTCAGTCTCTAGATATTCCAATCTCATCTTGAGGGGTTTCTGATTCTGAGTGACATCGGAGAAACTCAGGAAAGATTACAGAGAGATAAAGCCGAAAGCAGCCAAGGCAGCAGCAATCAGAAGGCCTGAGACAAACGTGGCTCCAAAAATGGCGATCGCCGCACCCGCCAAACGCGCCTGACGCGGGGGCAGATTGTCCCACTGAGGATTCTGGAGACCACCACCTTGGAAATTGTAGCCCAATGCTTCGAGTTGAGTGCGGTAGTCTGCGCCGTAGCGGGGCATCCGGGCAAAAGGTAAGTCCCCCACTATCCGCTGGGGCAAAATGCGTCGCCGCTGATAGGGAACGGTATTCTCGCCAAAATTTTCCAGATACTCGTCGCTATCGAGCAGAGCATTAATGAAGCCTTGCAACCCTTGAGTTGCCAGTACCGTCGATCGAGCCAACTTTTCGCGCTCGTCGTATACATCCCGTCCGAGGACTCGCTGGACGCACATTTGCACGAAGCGATAGTTGTTGTTGCACTCGTAGTTGCGCGTGCGGAACGGTTCCGAGAGAACTAAGCCCCGAATGAATTCTCGCACGGTGATTTCACCCGATCGAAGCTGAGATTCCAACGTTTTTTGACGATTGCAGCTGAGCAGTTGTTGCTCGTTGTAAATCTGGCGATATGCAGCTTGAATGAGGCGATCGACTTCAATACCCAACTGGAGGTTATTCGAGGTGAAAATTCTAGGAGACTCGTCTCCGGGGATTTCATATCCAGCCACCCGTTGGTTTTGGGATTTAGTAGGATAGCTCAGTAAAGGAAGTGTCATATATTATTACTCTCTGCGATCGACAATGCGCGATCGTCTGACAAAGGATCGTGATGAACGCAGTCGGTCAAAGGCAAAATACTAAGTAAATTTGCTCACCCGACTTACGATACACGATACGAAATTGCGCAAACATTGCGTCAAAAATTCATAAACCGTAAGACTTTGCGCAATGGTTTGTAATATTTAGCTTTGTAAAATTTATTAAAAGAACAACGAGCGATCGTCATGGAAAATTTACGGCCCCAAACCCCGAACTAACCCCAGC
>NZ_JADEXN010000104.1 GCF_015207075.1 Zarconia navalis LEGE 11467 | reverse complement strand
GAGCCGGAAATATCGAGGTTAATATTACCGCCTTGACCGAAGAGACTGGTGGCTGTCACACTTCCAGCATCGAGAGATAGATCGCCCGCGTTGAGGGTCATATTCCCCGCATCTCCCAAACCGAAAGAACTGACGCTAATTTGAGCGCCATCGTTAATCTCTAACCGAGGTGTAGAAACGGTTACATCCCCCCCCCGTCCGGTGAAACCCAAAGAGAAAGCATTGATATTGCTCGGAATTCGATCGAACCCCGGTAAGCTCGCCCCAGGAATGGGGAAGGGCAACGAACCCGTCAGTTCGATCGATTCGCTCGCGGATACCGTTAAGTTCCCTGCCGCACCGGAACTTAAGGTGGTGGCGGATAAATTGCCCGCATTTTGGAGGCTCAGCCGTTGAGTATTGACATCGAGATTTCCCCCTCTTCCCGAACCCGAAGTGGCTGTGGAGATAAAAGAACGGTCGATCTCGATCGATTCAGTCGCAGCGATCGATAAATCTCCCGCATCTCCAGCTCCTAAGGTTCCCGTTGCGACCAAACCACCATTGACGAGTCTCAAGCGTCCGGCTTCGAGGGTAATGTTTCCCGACGTTCCAATTTGGGTCGTTGCCGAGACAATTCCTCGATCGGTGTTGGCTAGAGCGAGGGTTCCCGATTGTAACGGCAGGAATACCGTCTCGATGACATCCTCAAATCCGTTGCCAATCACCTCTAGAGATTCGATAGCGTTAATGGTAATGTCGCCTCCGGTTCCAGAGCCGAGAGTAGACGCATTGATTAAACTATTGTCGAGTCGCACGTTCGTCCCAGACAGTTCGATATTTCCCCCCGCACCGGAGTTATTAAATGCCACGATTTGAGCGCCATCGCGCAGCTCGATCGAGTCCGCATCAACCTGAAGCCTGCCGGCATTTCCGAAACCTCGATTGATAGCACCGAGGGAGCCACCCTCAAAAATCTCGATCCTCGGTGCGTCGATCGACACGTTGCCCGAATTTCCCGACGGTAGGGGCCGCGCGCCAAAGGCTTGTTGGAAAGCAGCGCTCGGGACGATCGCCGATGATGAGATCGTACTTTGGGCGCTAGCTCCCGCTCCACCCACCTCGATCGCCTCAGAAGCCCGAACGTTCGTGCTTCCCGCATCCCCGGCACCAAAGGTATTACTATTAATCTGAGCGCCCCCGCGTACCGAAATGCGATCGGCCGTGAGGGTAATATTGCCGCCTCGACCGAACAGGGTAGACGCACCGATAATTCCCTCGCCATCGAGTTCGATGGAGCCTGCGGTAACGTGAAGATTGCCCGAATCCCCCGCTGCCGTGCCGCGCACGCCAATTTCCGCACCATCGCTCACCCTTAAGTGCCCTGTTTGAATACTCAAATCTCCAGCCGCTCCGGTGCCGCTGGTATTCGATTCGATACTGCTGGGCAAGATGCCATCGCCGATAATGCCGAAAGATACCGACTCAACTGCCGGATCGACTCCCGCAGCAAAACCGACAACTTCCACCGATTCGGTCGCTTCGACGCTCAGATTTCCCGCCCTACCCGCACCTCCGGTGGCTGCGGAAATTTGCGCCCCCTCTCGGACGCTCAACCGCTGTGCGGTGACATTCAAATTTCCGGCCGCCGCATCTCCGACCTGTCCGCGTACGGTGAGCAAGGACGAAGACGTATACAAGCCACTGACAAAGACACCATCGGGGGATACGCCGCTTAAATCGATTGACTCGGCAGCATTCACTTGCAGGTTGCCCCCCTGTCCTGCCCCCGAAGCCGATGCCGAAACTTGCGCGCCATCGGCAACCACGAGGCGATCGACCTCTAGACTCAAATTGCCAGCATTCCCCATCCCCAGGGTGGTGCTGAACAACCCGGCGGGAACCGGCGCACCGGGTGGGGTTCCGCGAAGTTCGATCGACTCGGCACGAACGGTGAGATCGCCTCCGGTTCCCGTGCTATCGGCGCTGGGGGTGGTGCTCAGAACCGAGCCATCGAGAACTTGCAATAACGGTGTTTCCACTCTCAAATGACCGGCATTTCCGGCGCTGGCCGTTCCGGTGGCCAGTAGGGAACCGTTCGTCACTGCGGCGAATTCGGAGGCCCTGAGGGTCAAATTTCCCCCCGTTCCATTCAAGAATGTGGAGGTAAGGATGCTCGCACCCTGCCTCAGGCTGAGGCGATCGCCGGTTAGGGTAATATCGCCAGCACTTCCAGCGCCCGCACTCAAACTAAATAAGCCATCGCTCAATGCAAAGGGATCGAAGGTGCCGCCGATTAACTCGCCGACGGTTTGTAAAGGAGTTGTCCCGGTCAGTTCGATCGCCTCAGCATCGATCGCAATCCCGCCGGATGCCCCAGCGCCAAAGGTGGTGGTGGAAATAAAAGCGCGATCGCTCAGTTGAAACCCGTCAGCGCGAATCTCGATGCCGCCGCCGTCAACCTCACCCAGGGTATCGGCGACTAAACTCGCACCCGAGTCGATCGAAACATTTCCTCCTCGCAGGTCAATTCTCCCACCCCCCAAACCGCTGGCATTGACCGCCGCACTGCCTGATAGAGTAATGTTACCGAAATTGGAAATCTCGTCGTACCCGACAACCCACCCCGTCGGAGTTGGGGTTAAGCGCACCGTACCGGAACCGGCGACGCTGCCGAGGTGAATGTTGCCGCCAAAGGTCGTTAGGTTGCCCCCTTCCAAGCGGATATCTCCCCCCACCAACGCTAAGGTTTCGCCGATCGCGACTTCGGGTCCCACCTGGGCCGGGAGAAGGTTTTCGGGGATAGGTAGGGCGAGGGTACTCGCAGCGCGGGAGCGATCGACGATCGCCCCCGGTGTGCTGCCAAATTGCAACCCCACCGGAACGCTAATCGTTAGTAGGGGCAATGCCCCCGTGCTTGCCTCCAACGGATTTGTTGCGCTAAAGATACTGCCATCTTCAAACACCAAACTCTCAGCAGTACTGCCGAAAAAAGACCCACCCAGATTGAGTTGGGCGTTGGGACCGAAAATGATGCCATTGGGATTGAGCAAAAACAGGTTCGCCGTTGAGTTGGCGCGAATCAAACCGTCAATATTGGAGATCGAATTTCCGGTAACGCGACCGAAAATATTTTCAACGCCCGCAGCGTTATTAAAAAATGCCTCGAACCCCGTGGGTACTTCAAAGCGATCGAAACTGTGAAACAAGTTCTCCCCAGCAGTCGTTCCACCGCCAACGGTCAAAGTATTGTTCTGCGGCGAGACGATCGAATTGGCGGGCAACGTCGTATCCGGCACGATTTGAGCGACAACCGGAACGGGACTGACCGCGGGCAATAGAAACACAGCCAAAAACTCAGCGCTCATAGTTGGTTCGATGGAAAAACGCTGTAGGGTATGAATTCGGATCGACCCGCTCGACAATCGGGATCTCGATGCCATGGCGAACCGGACGAGCGAGCGACTAACTCGAGGGTGCCATCGACTCGGCGCACCCATCCGGTGGCTTCGACGAGGGAGACACGATCGACATTCGGTATGGCAATGGTTTCCTCCGTTTGGCTTAAGTCCCGCCAATTGCGGGTATCCGACCAGGTCGATGTCTCTCGTAAGATCGTGGTGGGGTCTTCGGGTAATCCTTCCCGACCGAGAATGACGAAGCGATCGTCCCGATCTACCGAGCAACCTTTAGAAATGCGATCTGTGGGATCGGTCGTGTCTTGGGGCAATTGTACCAGTCCCGTCTGGGGATCGACATCGGGTCGGCGAATTTCGATGGTGCCATCGACTCCAAGTTGAGAACTGGCGGTAATCTGGCTGCCAGGGGACTCGAAAAGACCTCGGGTGACGATCTCGATATTCCCTCCCACTCCAGTTGTCGCATTGGCGACGATGGCGCTGTTTTCCAAAAGGGCGATCGTTTCGGCATCGATGGAGAGATTGCCGCCATCGCCCAAATTGCCCAAGGCTTCGGCGGTGATTTGACTCCCCCCGCGCAATTGCAAATCTTCCCGAACGTTCAGGGTAATATTACCCCCTTGTCCCGATACTGTCGTCGCGCCGATGCGAGAGTCTCCATCTAACAAGACAGTCGCCGCCCTCAGTTGCAATTGTCCGGCATTGCCCGTACCCTGGTGTCCGACGCCGATCTCTCCCCCATCGAAAACGACGAGTCGATCGGTTTGGAGGCTCAGTTCTCCCGTATCCCCCGTCGGTACGTCCGGCAAGAAAAAAATCTCTCGCAGGGATGGGTTGAGAATCGAGGCATTGGCGGAGATCGATGCAGGAGAACCGTCTCTCGACCTTCCTCCCACAACGATCTGCTCTCTGGCATTAACGATCGTTTGCCCCGCATTACCTACGGCAAAGGTGGAAGAATTAACTTCTCCGCCATCGAGAACCCGCAATTGGGGCGTCTCGATGGTGGTGATGCCGCTATCTCCAAAACCTGAGGTTGCCGTTCCCACGCGACTGGGAGCCAAAACCACCGGCTCGACACCCCTCACTTCGATCGACTCCGATGCCACGATGCCCAGATTGCCGCCCTTTCCCGTTCCCGCACCGGGGACGGGTTCTCCCAGAGTTGAGGTGGAAAGCAACACGGCTGAGGAGACCACTCCACCCTCCCCCAGAACGAGGGTTCGAGTGGAAAGCGCCACATCTCCGGCATCTCCCGCCCCAAAAGTGACGCTAGATATGGCGCTGGGATTTCCCAGCGCCAGGGGGGTTGCGCCGAGAACTTCCACCGTCTCGGCTCGCACCCGCAGGTCTCCCGCATTCCCGGTTCCCGCACCGGGGAATGCATTCATCGGGGGAACGATGACTAGAGATGAGATTTTTCCACCTTCAGCAAGGTGAATTCGAGGAGCGGTGACATCGAGACTTCCTCCGTCCCCCGTCCCCAACACCTGAGTGAAAATACCGCTGGAGATTGCCGGCAATGAGAGATTGACTCCAACGGCCGTAATCGACTCGGTGGCGCGAACGGTGATGTTTCCGCCCAATCCTGCTCCTTGGCTAAACGATTGAATGGCCCCACCCTCGGTAAAATTGAAGGTATCTGCCGACACATCGAGATGTCCCCCCGGTGCGGTTCCCAGGCTGGTACTGGCAATACCGCTCGGAAGAAAGGGATTGAAGGGGTTGGCGCCGATGGCATTCAGGGAGTCGGCGATCGCCGTTATGTTTCCAGAATGACCGATGGCCGTTGGGGTGGCGACAGTTTCGATTTGCCCACCCCCAATGAGGGTGAGGTTTCGAGTACTCAGATCGATCGTGCCGCCATTTCCGGTACTCGTCACCAGGGTAGAAATGCGGCTGTTGGGATTAAAATCGTTGGGGTTCTGGGCTTCTGTGGTGCCAATTCCGGCAATTTGAACCGTACGCCGTGCGATCGCAGTAATCGAACCCCCAGTTCCCGTCCCCAGAGATTGGCTTTGGATGAGGCCCCCATCTCGAACGGTCAATCGGTCTGTCTCGATTTCGATCGGGCTGCCGCGACCTCCCGCCCCCGGTACGACTTGGCTCAGAACGATTGCCTCTGCCCCGATTTCCAGGTCTGCTGCTGCCAGGGAAATTTCTCCTCCTGTGGCTTCGCCGAGGGTTCGCGCTGCGATTTGCGACCCTTCGATCGCGATCTTGCCTCCCCGAATTCCGATGCCACTGCCTGGATTGTCAAATAGAGCAGAGTATTGCCACAACGAGCCATCGAGCAGTTGAATATCTCGAAAATTATCGATCGAATCGTAGTTAAAGCCCCAGTTTGGGGTCGGATTTTCCGGGGAAAACGGTGCCATTAAACCCACGACACCGTTGGCAGCACTGCCAATTTCCAAGCGTCCGGAGTTGACGCTGGCGATGCCGCCGCGAAAGGTGATGTCTCCCCCCACCAACGCGAGGGTTTGAGCCACCGGAACCGTTAACCCCCCATTGGGATCGATCGAATTTGCGATCGCCCCGGTTCCCTCGACGCGAATGCTGCCGGGACTCGAACCCAATTGCAAGCCCACTGGAACGCTAATGGTGAGTAGGGGGACTCCCCCCGTTTCCCCCCCTGGGCTGGTAGCGCTGAAGGTGCTACCATCTGCAAATACCACACTCTCGGCGGTACTGCCAAAAAACGACCCCCCCAGGTTGAGTTGGGCGTTCGGTCCGAAAATGATGCCATTGGGATTGAGCAGAAACAGGTTCGCCATACCGTTGGTACGGATCGAACCATCGATATTAGAAATGGTATCTCCAGTGACGCGACCGAAAATATTTTCAATGGTGGGGGCATTGTTAAAAAAAGCTTCAAACCCCGTCGGTACGTCAAAGCGATCGAAACTGTGAAACAAGTTCCCCCCAGCCGTCGTTCCGCCGTCAATGGTGAAAGTACGACCCTCGGGGATCGCGATCGAATCGGTGGGTAATGTTGTGTCCGAGACGATCTGAGCCATTACCGGCGCGGGAAGCAAACTTCCACTCAGCAGGAAGGGAATGAGAAAAAAGTCATCGCGCATCGTTACTTAACATTGGGAACCAGGGTTCGATCTAGGTTTTGTCTACCCGCTTTACGATCGATCCGCGCAGCAGTTTAACCAGACAAGGGCGTGACTGACTCGACGGTTTCATCGATGAGATCTCTTCATCCGGTCGCTTCGATACAGGATAAACCATCGGCATTCGGCACGGCGATGGCTTGATGAAAAGTCTAAATCTCGACCGACACGGATTGAGGTATTCCGTAGGGTTTGGGTAGAATGTCCGGGCAACTTTTCCCGATGGGCGATCGGGACGACCTTCATTCAGAAAATAGAATTGGGATCTTTGCGATGGTGTCTTGAGGTTATTGTACCAGTCCCATCTCTGGAGAGATATCGGGTTGGCCCATTCAAACGATCGAGATCCCAAACCGATCCTCTGCTCCCAGCTTAAATTCGACAAAATAAGCCGCCTTCATAAACTTCGATCGATAAATAATGGCGTTCGAGCTTGGTTAAGCTCGAACGCCCATAACCCTCTTCTCTCATTGCCATTCTGACTGCCTGGGTTTCTTTACACCGACGCAGACAAGGGTTGAAGCAATTCTTGTAGTTGTTGAACTTTATCGGTTTTTTCCCAAGGCAAATCGAGATCCGTACGTCCAAAATGACCGTAGGCAGCCACATCCTGAAAGAAACGACCGTTCCGCTGAGCTGGGAGGTTCGTCAAATCGAAGGTTTGGATAATCCCGGCCGGACGCAACTCAAAATGCTTTTGTACCACTTCAAGTAGCTTCTCCTCATCGACTTTTCCCGTTCCAAAGGTTTCGATGGTTAAGCTGGTGGGTTTAGCAACACCGATGGCGTAACTGACTTGCACTTCGCATTTATCCGCCAGTCCGGCAGCGACGATATTTTTCGCTA
This sequence comes from Zarconia navalis LEGE 11467, assembly GCF_015207075.1. Lineage (GTDB taxonomy): Bacteria > Cyanobacteriota > Cyanobacteriia > Cyanobacteriales > Geitlerinemataceae > Zarconia > Zarconia navalis. The sequence continues at coordinate 4,287 of NZ_JADEXN010000104.1, read as the reverse complement.
CGTAACGGCAGGCATAGGCCGCACTGCGATCGACCTTTGTGGGATCTTTCCCCGAAAATGCCCCACCTCCATGACGGGAGTAACCGCCATAGGTATCGACGATAATTTTTCGCCCCGTGAGTCCCGCATCCCCTTGAGGACCTCCAATAACAAATTTCCCGGTGGGGTTCACCAGGAAGCGGGTCTTATCGTCGGGTTTAATCTCGATATCGGCAAACACCGGTTGAACCACATCGGTCCACAAATCCGCTTCGATTTTGTCTCGGATCGCTTTGTCCTCGCTCAGCTCGCCGACGGTCGGGGTATGCTGGGTGGAAATTAAAATCGTATCGATGGCAACGGGTTTGCCGTCTTCGTATGCCACCGTGACTTGGGATTTGCCATCGGGACGCAAATAGGACAACCGACCGTTTTTGCGGACGATCGCCAGTTGCCGCGTCAGGCGGTGGGCTAAGCTAATGGGCAACGGCATCAGTTCTGGGGTTTCGTTGCAGGCAAAGCCGAACATCAAGCCTTGGTCTCCCGCACCGATGGCATCGAGTTCGGCATCGCTAGCCTTTTCTCGCTGTTCTTGGGCGCTATCGACCCCTTGGGCGATATCGGCAGACTGTTCGTCAAGGGCCACCAACACGGAGCAACTCTCGGCGGAAAAACCGTTATCTGCATCGGTATAGCCAATTTCAGCGATTTTCTGGCGCGCGAGTTGAATATAGTTAACTTTTGCCTTTGAAGTGATTTCTCCGGTAATCAGCACCAACCCGGTATTAACGACAACTTCAGCAGCCACCCGACTCATTGGATCTTGGGCGAATAAGGCATCTAAAATCGTATCGGAGATCTGGTCGCAAATTTTATCGGGGTGACCTTCCGTCACGGATTCTGAGGTAAATAGGTAATAGCGAGACAACGCTGACTCCTCCTACAACTGGAAATTGAGTTGACTAGCTAGCATAACAAACTATAGCCATTTGCGCTTTGGCAGCGTAACAACAATTCAAAGATGGAATTGTCAAGGGTCGGTGGGCAAATCTTTCCTCTTTCGTGTGCCCGTCATCGCGTTTCTCCCTCTGGATGTCCTTCGAGTTCCAAGTCCACTTCCGGTTCCCAACGAGGAAATACAGCCTCGGCCTCGGCCTGAACCTCAACTTCGGTTTGTGTCGGGTCTTCTTCTCGGGTCAAAAGTTCGGGAACGGCGACAGAAATTGATTCTTGGGTTGATTGGCGGCGATGGATCTGAATGCGATCGAGACGGGGACCTTCAGAGGAAATGACCGTCAGTTCGAGACCGTCATAGTGCAAGATTTCGCCGACGGTCGGAATTTTTTGCATTTGATAGATCGTAAAGCCACCGAGGGTTTGATATTCGTCGATGGAGGGTAAATTCAGTGCCAACAACTCATTGACCTCTTCGACGTGCATCTGCGCTTGGACGATAAACGTCTGCTCGTCGATAATCTGCACGCTTAAATCTTCGGAATCTTCGGGTTCGCAACTATCTCCAATAATTTGAGCCACCAAATCTTCCATCGTTACCAATCCGGCAGTTCCCCCGTACTCATCCACCACCATCACCATCGATTGTCCCGATCGCTGCATTAAAGGTAATAGCTCGCTCAGCAGCATATATTCCGGAACGAACCGTGCCGGTCGAATCCAAGGTTCGATGGGGGTATCGAGGGTTAAAATTCCCGACTCGAGGGGTTCGGCAAGTTCTTTGAAATGAACGAGTCCCTTAACATCGTCGAGGGATTCCCCGATCGCTGGATAGCGGGAGTGACCGGAGGTGGCGACTTCGTGGAGCAAGTTCCGAAAGGTAGCGTTCTCGGGAATTGCACTGAAGCTGGTGCGGGGAACCATGACCTCATCGACCGTGACATCCCCAAACTCGAAGACGTTATTGAGCAATTCTCGCTCTTCGGCTTCGAGACCTGTAGACTCTCTCTCGGTGGCGATGATGAGCTGTAATTCTTCGGGGGTGACGCGATTGTACCAGCCTTGACCGGTATAGGAGATACCCACCAGCCGCAACAGCCAGCGCGTCGATTGGTTGAGAATCCACAAAAATGGGTTGAAGAAACGAGCGATGGTCAAACTGGGAGGTCCGAGCAATCGCGCGAGTTCTTCGGAGTAGAGCAGGGCGACCGATTTCGGACACAACTCTCCTAGAACGATTTGCAAGTAGGCAACCAGGAGAAAGGCAATGGGGATCGCGATCGAATGGGTGAGAAATTTCCCGAGGTTACTGTCGATGGACAGTTGTCCGATTCCCGCAAAGACGACACTCGCCATGGTTTTTTCCCCGATCCATCCCAACGCAAGGCTCGATAGAGTGATTCCCAATTGAGTGGTCGAAAGCAAGAGATCGACGTTGCTTTGCAGGTTTTGAACGGTTCTCGCTTGCAGATCTCCTTCATCGACAAGCTGGTTGATGCGAGACCTGCGCACCGAGACCATCGCAAACTCGGCGGTCACGAAAAAGGCATTGATGGCAATCAGTCCGAAGACCGATAAAAGGCGCCAAATAATATCAGACCAGTCCAGGATCGTGTAACTCCCGGAAGAGGAACTACTCCACGCCGGAGATGCCATTAGCACCAGCACCGCGATCGGTGTCAGAGCGATCCACCAAAAAGATGGGGGAATTCGGGACAACATATAAGGGTTCGCTTCATCATCGCACCCCGATCGAGGGTTCATAATTGCTGACGGAAATGTAGGTCAATTGTGGGCGAGTTGGACAAATAGCTTCAAAAAGCTTTCCATAACCATCATAGGGGTGCGTGGTGACTTCAGAATTTGGAATTTAGAATTCGCCCGTCGCAGACGGGGGAGACTTCACAATACAGGAATGGGGGAAGTTTTTGAGGGTCGAGCAAGGCGGCTTCCTGGGCATCCTATGCTCTCTTCGTTTGTGCGATCGCGGATCGGCTTTCTAGATTTTCCACTTGCTTGAGGATTTCCTCTTCCTTCAAAAATTGAACCGCTTCTCCTTGTCGGGAGCCTTCGCGATCGCCGAGGAAATTGTTGGTCGGACGCACGTCGGGTTGGGTAACGCCTTGTAGAGCTTGCCGTCCTAGGGAAAAGCCCCAAACTGCACTAATTAAACCCGCACCAAACATCGAGAGCAGTAGCAGGGTGGTCAGAACGATCGTCGTATTGAGTTTCATCGTGGGTCGCAGATTCTCGCAGAGCAGAGTATTGTGGAGGCGGAATTTCCTTGGGTTTGAGCAATGGGGTGACGATGGATCTTCAACGCCCGTTGTGTTATCTTAACAGTATCTATGGAAAGGGCGGTTGGCCGAGCGGTTTAGGCAGCGAACTCATAATTCGCCTCAGGCGGGTTCAACTCCTGCACTGCCCATTTTTATCTAATTTTTACTCGATCGAAGACGATCGCGCCAAGCCACAAGCGACCGTTCCCCAAGTTGGGTGGCCGTCGCTTTCTGACTCCACTGTCACCGTCGCGTACATTGCAATGCCGTACCATCAACGATGACGGGACTCGTACCGCAGGCATAGGGTAATGTCAGCAAAGAGCCTTGATAAACATCTAGATCGGGGGTGCGAATGAAGGGATCGCTATAGAGTTGCTGGTTCATCGCATCTCGGTAGAGGGCATTGACGGACTCGGCATCGTCTGCCACTTCGAGTTCTGGGAAAAATAGCCCACCTAAAGATTCGCCGGTTCCTTGAATGCTGGTGCGATCGAAATAGTTGCCGCCATGCTCGTAAAAAGCACTGTCAAAGGCTTGGGGTAGGGTAATCAGGGGAATGACTCGGACGTTCTCCCGCTGTCGGATTTGAATGCTATCGAAATTTTGAAACGGCTGCGATCGGCTCTGGGCGAGGGCGTCTTCTGGAAAAGCGATCGAGGATAGACCGGCGATCGCCGCGAACAAACTAACTATCGATTTTTCGCAGTACTTCATCTTGCCATCCTTGACTTTTGTGTAAATAGTAACTCAAGATCCAATCGGTTACATAGCGATCGAGGGAATTTTCGGACTGACCCATCGGGTGAAGAACCCAACTCCTCATCGAAGATTGCAAACCGTAACCCGTAACCCGTAAATTAGCGATGGAAGCAGAAGCTTTCCACTCGCGATCGGTCTTGAATACTTGATTCTTCTGTCCCTCGATCTCGTTAGTCGTTTTTCAGCCATTGGCAATATGACACTCAATTCATCCCCGCTTCCGACCGATCCCGCCGCCATTCGCGAGAAACTTCTAGATTTATTTTGCCAGCTTGCGTACCGAGAAGGGGATTTTACTCTCTCGTCGGGGCAG
>NZ_JADEXN010000103.1 GCF_015207075.1 Zarconia navalis LEGE 11467 | reverse complement strand
GGTTCCGATAGCTCGAAACCGGAGGCTACATCCTGCTCTATAGGGATATAAAGTACTTGTCCGACTTTAAGGACAGCTCCCACACTCATGCCGTTTGCCTCAGCAATGGTGGTGGCATCAACCTGATAAACTTGAGCGAGCTGCCACAATGTTTCACCGCTAACAACGGTATGTGCCGATGCGGTGAGATTGGCAACAGAAGCAACATCAGCGGACTTGCCACCGGATTTTACCCCAGGAGACATGACCTTGTCTTTTGCCGAAGGAGCCAGGGTCGCGGGCGATTCGGGCGCATTCCGATCTGCGGCGACAGCTGAATTGCTTTGTCCGGGTAATAGGATGCTCGACGCTCCCACCGAAATTGCCAATCCAATTTTGGCGACAGAAGAACAAACCCGACGGTGTCCCTCCCCATTGGATGGTTTGATAATTCCTGCTGTTGCGTTTGCATCTGCTTCGCACTCAGGAGCGAGATTGACTTGATGCGGGAATACTCGTTTCAAAAAAACGACCTCCTAGTAACCAGTGATTAGCAGTCCCTTAGCTTGACGAGCTGATAAACCAATTCAGTGATGAAGATCACGCTTTAATGCCGATCTCGATCGCTGACGGTCAAGACGCTTAGGAAAGATTACCCTGGTTTTCCCATTTAGACAAGATTTTGTTTTGGGAAAAATCCAATTTATTTTTTCCTAAGGCAAAATGACTCTTGACTCAACTTGCCGGTAGACCCTAGCAATGGTGGTTTAGCTAGACGCTTGAAACCATTGCCGCAGACAGTCTGAAAACTGTCTGACCTAGTGCAGAATGTACGCTGTTTTCTGGTACTTAGGCAACCGTATTATTGCGGGGAGATATTTTGAGGAAATTTGCGGAGAGCGGGATCCGTACGGCTCGTACTTGAATTGCTAGATCTCTTTTGTAGAGAGGACTTACCGTCTTTTCTCTCTTCCATTTTAGCTCGGTAACACACGGAGGAAATAGGTCTGAGCTTGGGGCGTTCGCTCTATATAAATTTCTTATCGTTGAATCGAGATCGGGATACATTCGATAGCTAAATAGTTGTGCAATCTTCTCTGAGTCTGGATTAGAGCCGATTCCCTAGGGGGGATTTAAAGAAAGTATTGCTATTTCTCGAGAAATATTAACTTCTTTGGCGACTAACTAAATCAGACGATCGTCTCTTGAAAACGAATCGAAACGACCGAGCTGACGGCTAGCCTCAAACAGTCCTAAAGCCGCACTGACAGACAGATTCAAGCTGCGAACGCGTGGTTGGGTCATCGGAATAAATGTAGTGGCATCGCATTGATCGAGAACTTCTTCGGATAAGCCCGTGGTTTCGCTGCCGAAGAGCAACCAGTCATCTTCCTGAAATTGAAACTGAATATAACTACAACTTCCACGAGTGCTAAAACCAATCCAACGACCTCCTTGCTGCTGGGAAAAGGCTCGAAAAACGCTCAAGGAATCGTGATAGTGCCAGTCTACATAGGGCCAATAGTCTAAACCCGCTCGCTTCAAGTAGCGATCGCTCATTTCAAATCCCAGAGGACCGACCAAATGTAATGCAATTCCGGTAGCTGCACAGGTTCGAGCGATATTACCGGTATTTGGGGGAATTTGGGGATGAATCAACGCAATTTTTGGCATTTGACAAAATTTCTGATGAGAGAGCTGCGATCTCTCAAAAAAAGCTACTTCTCTAGATTAGAGGCTTGTGCGAGGCGCGGTCGCGAGTTCGTCCAAAAACGGCTGATGTATAGTTTTTTTTAATCATTGCCCGTTAGAGGTCATTGATTAGATATTCCGATCGGAATATGTCGATCGATTGATAAGATTGACGATTGCTATCAATCCTCTGGGGCGGTTAAATCGCTTAACCTTCTCAGTCGTGTTGGATAGTTGGTGAAATACTCTTAAAAATCTGCTCTCACCAGAGAAGTTCCGACCTCTGACGGCGGAATGCTCGCCAAAAATGTCAAAGTCCCATTTCTTTTCAATCGGACTTACGCAATGGCTCTAGATGTAGGGGCGGAGCGTAACGCAGGGAATCCCTCCGCGTATAGCCTTCTCCTTCACAGACGCTATGCGAACGGCATGACTGCGACTCGCGCCCTGCGCGAACATTGTATAGAGCGGCTTTGTGTAAGTCCTGTTCTATCGGCTTGAGAATGAAGCTAGTAGAACGACAGCACCCAGAAACCCCATAAACCTACTAGCAAAGAGGGTTTGACTGTGAATTATCCATCAACATCCTCTCAATTACACATATATATATGTATATATACGTAAGATCTCAGCAAAAGAAAGACTGACGATGTTCCCTTTTCTGGTTGCTGTAGTAGCGTTTCTATTTTTTAGGGCGCTCGATTTTCATCTGACCCACATCGACCATCATCGTGGTGTACGCCCAGCCCGGTTGGTAGAGCTGTTGCTGATTTGGCAGGTTAAACTTGTCGCTCTTGATGGGCAAATCTTCTACTTTTCTCGCAATCCACGCCCCGAAATCGTGTTGGCAGTATCAAGTCGATAGCGACAGTCAAATTTAACGATTTGATGATTTTCTTCTTGCTGTGGAAGTCTCTCAAGTCTTGTTAAGTCGCGGCAAAGGGATCGTAAAGCCCTTACAAAGATGGAGACTTGGAGAAAATCTCCAATGAGGAGCTGTTAACCTGGAGGAAGGAAGATGATGTAGTTCTGTAGAGTTGTCTATCTCCACTAAAATACTCCAAACGCAAAAACGACAAGCAGCGACTTTAAAATTTTCTTCACTCTACTGCCAATTTTGCACCGAATACGAACCTTTACCCCTCACTCTGACAGATCGATCCATACATTGCGATGTAGACTCTCAAAATTCTGATGCATAACTCGCATGTAGACGATCGCAAACCTATAGAATATATGGGGTCGATCTCGATTGTATCCGGAACCAGGGATCGCAATAACCGTATCAAGGTGTAAAGAGGCGTCTTGACATCATCCAAAATGACGGCGCGAAGTTACTCTGAGGGAGTCAGCCATGTTATCCGAATCAAGTTTTAGCGATCGAGCCATTACCGAGGAATTTTACACGGCACTATTCGATCGCTTTTATAATTCTTTTCTTCCATCGATCCAAGTCCTCTTAAATCAATGTACTTATGGGGTTGCCCCCGACCGATCTGGCGTGCGGACGCTATTTCTCATTGCCGCCAACCCACAGATTGCCACCGATTTGAAAGATCGGATCGAAATCCTTGTCGATCGCATCGCGGAGGTGATGCCGGGAATTGGCAAAGCTGCTATCTGTTTTCTGCCTGCCGACAAAGCTGCTAACGCCCAATCTCATGGAAACTGCAACGTTCCACCCTCGAAATTTATGATGGGTCAAGTGTTTCGGGTTTCACAACAATCAGAAGCTTCCGAACTTTAGAAAATTAGGGGTTCACCCTGTGAGTCAACCAGGTTCCATCTTCTTGACGTTGGTAACACCGGCGATCGTGAGGATGCGATCGTAACTGCAGGAGATCGACACCATCGGGATCGAGCAGGAGCAGACAAAACTGCGGCAATGGCTCGCTCGGATCGGGTTGCAATCCCTCAAAAGCATCAGACTCAGCGCGAGGTTGACCCGGCGGCGGCCAGGCAAAACCTTCCCGTCCGCGATCGGATAACGCTTCCCAGGCTGCACGACGCGCCTGTTGCAGTGGTATCTCCACTCGATCGCCATTCACCAAGATCAGCCGACCCGATAGGCGAAACTGCTCGCGGGTTTTCGGAAAGTACCAGCAGGCTTCTCCCCAAGTATTTCCCTCAATTTGCGCTACTTGCGCTACTTTTTGGGAGCGAGCATCCGTTACGATTTGGAGTCGATCGGAATTTTCGAGAAATCCCCGAAACACGACAGTTCGATTAGCCGGTCGTCCGTCCGTTCGAACCGTCGCCAGTTGTACGTAACGGGCGTGAGAAAGGCGGCGATTGCGATGGAGTGCCGCAGCTAGGGGCGCTCTCCAAGGAGCAACAGGCATGAGTCTGATGGAATCTAGGTGAACATCGAGAGATCGGGGAGAAAATCCGCTGTGCCATTCAACCTGCTTCTATGAACTACTCACACCAAATCAGAGATTTGAAGTGAGTTTCTGACGCTTCGACAAAGATAGTTGCTTCCACCCGCCGCAGCAAGTTGAAGTAGAGCTATCCTCTCCACGTTTGAGGATGCTCGTTCCAAGCGCCCAATTGAGCATCACCTGGGCGGCCGCCACATCTCTGTCCTGGGTGTACCCGCACTTTTCGCAGTGATGGGTGCGCTCGGATAGAGACTTTTTGCGTTGATGGCCGCAGTTGGGGCAAGTCCCAGAGGGTTTAACCTTGCGGGTCGGGACCTCCACGAACACCCCCTCGGTTTCGCTCAACTTATATTTAATCAGTCCGGTGAGGTTGCTAATCCCCACATCTAACATCGACCGATTGAGACCGCGCTTCCCATGAGATTTACCCGATTTGGTCATCCCTTTGATGTTGAGCTTTTCTGTCGCTACCAGGCTATGACTGCTGACAATCTGTGCGGCGACTTGATGGCTCCAGTCCTGACGTTGTTGGGCAATCTGACGATGCGCGTTCCTCACCCGTGCCTGGGTTCGCTTCCAGGCGCGAGAGAATTTCGTTTTCCTCCTAAGTTGTTTCTGTAACTTTGGGACACCGGAGTTTCGGTGAAATCGGGGCGCGTCGAGCTGAGTTCCATCCGAGAGTGAGAGAGCAGACAGTACCCCAAAGTCAATCCCAACTGCCCCTGTGCCGGTTTGCCGTTGCGGGACGCACTCTACGGTGATGGAGGCGTACCATTTCCCGGCCCTCAAAAACAGGGTGCAGGTTTTAGGGGTTCCCCAGGTTCGGGCTTGTCCCCGCATTCGGATGTTGTCGAGATTGGTAATCCTTAACGCGCCATGCTTGCCGTCGGTTAAAGCTTTCCAGCCAGACTTGCACGGATACGTCCATCCCGAGTAGCGTCGAATTGATTTGAACTTGGGGTAGCCTCCCAACCCTTTGAAGAACCGCTGGTAGGCAAAATCTACTCGTTTGACCGTCGCTTGCAGGGCATGGGAACCCAGTTCTTTGTATTCGGGCCAGCACTCTTTGAACTCGGGTAAAAGGTTTTGCTGGTCGTAATAAGTCACCGATTTCCCATGACGCTGGTAACTCGTGCGGCGATGTTCGATACAAGCGTTATACAAGTAAGCGTGAAGTCGCCGAAACTGGTACAACTTTTTGACCTGAGTGGCGTTGGGGTTGAGTCGATATGTGATTCGTCGAGTTACCATATTATCATTATATCTTATCAGTCTGCAACTATGAAGTACTCTCTCAATAAAGGACGAAGCTGCGTTTATAAAATCAGCCTACACTTAGTTTTCGTGACCAAATACCGCAAATGCGCCATTACCCCCGAGATGCTTGAAGTGATGGAAGAGTGCATGGGTTCTATTTGTGAAGGGATGGAGTGTCAGCTTGAGGAGTTTAACGGTGAAGCCGACCACGTACATTTACTCGTCGATCTATCGCCCAAAGTGGCTCCCTCCGTGCTGGTCAACTCCCTCAAGTCTGTATCCAGTCGCAAAATGAGGCAGCAATTTGGAAAGCACTTATCTCAGTTCTATTGGGGTAAGCCTCAATTCTGGAGTAAAGCTTACTGCGCTGTTTCGACAGGTGGCGCACCTATGCGGGTGGTGAAGCGCTATATCCAAAACCAAGATACGCCCCTAGCCCCACCAAATCATAGATTTGGAAGGGGAATGCGTGGCTAAGAAGGTTCAATCAAGAGTCGAGGGTCGAGATTGGATATTTTTCCTCCCCATCAAACTGCCGGAACGCGCTGGTATACCCGATCGACAATTTCAGCTAAACGCCGCATTCCCGTGGCTATTTCCAAGTTGGTTGCCGTCAAGCTCACCCGCAAGCACTGTTTTTTGTGAGACCAATCTTCTTGCAGTCCGGGGAAGAAGGACTCTCCGGGAACGACAATGACACCGACTTCCTTAATTTGTTGGTAGAGTTCCCAATCGGTAATCGGTAAATCTCGGAACCACAACCAGGCAAAAATTGCGCCCTCTCCCCGATGCAAAAACCAGGGAACATCTTTGGGCATCGCTTGAGCGAGGGTGTCTTCAAGGACATCGAATTTCTGCTGGTAGTGGGGGCGAATGACGTTGAGTGCAATCTCGCTTAATGCCCCCGAAGCGATCGCCCTTGCCGCGATCGCCTGTCCGTAACGAGAAGAATGAATACACAAATTCGTCTGGAACGATTGCAGCGCCTGAATCACCGGCTTTTCCCCGATCGCGATGCCGATCCGCTCTCCAGGCAAACCGGCTTTAGAAAGACTCATGCAGTGGATGGCATTCCCCCCAAAAACGGGGGTCATTGCTGTAAAGTTCAATGCCGGAAAGGGTGGCGCGTAAGCCGAATCGATTAACACCGGTACATCGAAAGCATTGGCGAGGGCGGTGATTTTGTTGACCTCTTCGTCGGTCAGGACGTTACCCGTCGGATTGCAGGGACGAGAAAAGATGACGCAGCCGGTGGTCTCGTCGATTTCCAACTGACTGAAATCCGGGCGATATTTAAACTGATGATGGAGTGGGTCTACTTCTAGGGCAGGTTTGTAAGACACCAGCGCCTCGGGCACTAGGCTCACCCCCCCATACCCGGTATAGTCGGGACTCAGGGGTAATACGATTTTTTTGAGCGTTCCATCTGAGGTGTATCCGCCAAAAGCATTGGCTGCAAAAAAGTAAATCGCTTGGCTGCCTGGGGCGATCAGGATATTGTGACTATTAAGATTTAGCCCGTATCGCTTGTTGAAATCCTCGATTACCGCATCGATTAACGGCTGATAGCCTTGACTAGAGCCGTAGCGACAGACCACTTCACCATATTCCGAACTCGATAGTAGCTCGGCGGTACAATCGCGCCACAGTTGCTCGACTTCCGGTAAAATCACCGGATTACCCGCGCTCAAGTTAATAAATTCTCGACCTCGATCGGCTTCTAGAGTTTCAATAATATCTTTCATGATTGCCCGCACCCCGGTGAGGTGGGACATTTGTTCGCCAAATCGAGTCAGATCGGGGTTCATAGCTATTTGAATCGCGTCAATGGGACAGCTGGGTGATTTTAGATCGTGTTCTACCACTGTACTCGCAAAATGACGGGGCGAGAAGTCTCCTATAATAGCGTCGTAGCAGTGCTTCTCTCAACCCAGACCTCTGCGATCTTCTCTGCTCCTTTAAGGTGGAAATTGGATCTTTACCAATGGGGTTCGCCATTGAAAACCCAGCAGAGAATCTGCATTCCCCATCGCTCTTTCCGAATCTCTAAAAATTCGGGGATCGCCCCACCGTTTTTGTTATCGGTATGGATGGCTCAACTTAACGTTAAAGAAAATAGGATATACGTATCCGACGGTTCTCAATAAGCGAGATCGAGATCGTCGCGTCCTTTAATCTTCCTGGCTCGATCGGGTCAGAAGCTACAGATTGACCAGATGGGGTTAAACTAACAAGCGAGCTATTTATTGCCTTCGAGGGTGGGAACGATGAATAAAAATCTGTTCTGGGCTGGACTGATCTGTTTGATGCTACCTTTAGCCGGATGTTCGACCACCGCCCAAGGAGATTCAGAGGCAGAAGTTCAACCTCTAATAACCGGGGCGATTCCCGATCGCGATCCCGAGAAGCTCCAGCGACTCTACGGTAAGTTGGCGGCGTATCTCGATCGAGAACTGGGCGTTCCGGTGGAATACAAACCCGTTACCGATTACGCAGCAGCGGTGGCCGCGTTTAAGGTGGGGGATTTAGATTTAGTGTGGTTTGGCGGACTGACAGGGGTACAAGCTCGCTTGCAAGTGCCCGACGCGCGGGCGATCGCCCAACGGGATATTGACGAAAAATTCACCAGCGTCTTTATTGCACGTAAAGATAGCGGTATCGAGCCGATGGAAACCATTGAAGAACTCAAACAGCTTCAGGGAAAAACCTTTACTTTTGGTAGCGAGTCTTCGACTTCGGGACGATTGATGCCCCAGCATTTCTTAGCTCAAGCGGGGATGAGTTTAGATGATTTTCAGGGAGAAGTGGGCTTTTCAGGCTCCCACGATGTCACCATTACTCTGGTTGAAGCGGGGACTTATGAAGCTGGAGCGCTCAACTCTCAAGTTTGGCAAGATCGAGTGGATGCGAACGAAGTGGATCTCGATCGAGTGCAAGTGATTTGGCAAACACCAACTTACTACGATTATCACTGGGTTACCAACCCTAACATCGAAGAGCGGTACGGGGAGGGTTTTGTTGAAAAGATACAACAAGCCTTATTCAAATTAGACCCTAGCGTCTCGGAACATCGAGAGATTCTCGAGCTGTTTGGGGCCAGAAAGTTTATTCCGACCAATAATGAAAATTACGTGGAGATTGAAGCCGTCGGACGGGAAATTGGCAAAATTCAATAGCAGGTACTGTCATAAGACTCAAACCTGGACGGTTGCACGCTGGCGGGAACGGTGTTTGATGGGATTCCGGGTTGGCGCGGGTGAAACAGCTAAATATTTGTGGAGTATCCCCACAATTTTCTCTTTTTGAATCGGTTTGCTCAGGCAGTCCGAGACCCCTAACAAGCGACCGCGCAAAGACTCGATTGTATTTCCGGTCAAAATAACGATTTCGATGGTTTGGAGTGCCGATACCCGACGAATCTGAGCGCAGAGTTCGTATCCACTGACGATGGGCATGGTTAAATCCATGAAAATCAAGTCAGGTTTTCTGTCGATGAGAAGACCTAACGCTCGCACTGAATCTTGAATGGCGAGAAACTCGTAACCGGCTTTCTGGACAATTTGCTCCATTTCCCAGCAAATTTGGTAGCTGTCATCGACACAGGCAACTAAGGGTCTTTGGCGCGCCATCGTCAGGCCACTCGTGAATTGATGGGTGGGTAGCAAGCCCGGATGTGGAAAATCTGCTAGGGAAATCAACCGAATAAAGCCTTTGCGAATTAACCCACTCAACGATCGAACGACGGTAACTTCATCTTGCTTCAGAAGATTGGCGATATCCCGAAATGTCCGTTTCCCGTTCGCGATCTTCTCCAGGCGATCGTAGGCTTGGGGAGATGTTACTTGTTTGAGTCGATCGAGATTTTGTAATTGGGGAGCAGCTTGTAGTAAAAGATAGCCGAGTTTAGCTTTTTGCCAAGCCATCCACATCTGGGATAATTTTCTTAAAATTGGCTTAATACTCAGTAATGTTAAAATTCCCATCGCTGACTGGGCTAAATCGCTACACTCTTCTTGATAAGATAAAGAGCCGCGAGCTTCATACTGGACGATGTCAAATAAAATTTCAAATAAAATTTGGGAAATAATTTCTTTTGCCTGTTCTTTCGCGATCTTTTTTCTTAAAACTAAAATATTAATAACTTGATAGTCCCATCCGTAATCAAATCCACTTTGCTCTCGCAAAACCATCATATCTAAGCTGAGATTAGGACATTGCTTCGATAGATGACGATACAAACGTCGCACGACATGATGACCGCCTGTTGCCCAAATTAAACGCCCGACGCACAAGTATAACGTCCAACTTTTTCCCGAAGGCATGTAGATTTCGATCTGACCTGTAAAAAGATTTTGTTCTTTGAGAGCTAGCTGGTGAACTAAACTTTTTTTAATGTTACTTTTTTGAATTCTCGATATCATACACGTCCACCATATAAATACTCAAACAACAACTGACAAACTTCTCGACATCAAGCGATAACTCAAGATATTTCAAAAAATCGAGAGCGTTCGATTTCAAAATAAAAAATATTTAATCTCTATTAATCTAGACTCGACAAATAGATTGGTTAAAATTTATAAGTTTTAAAATTCTTGAAAAGCAAGTTTGTATAAAAGCTTATACAAACTATATTAATACTTAGATATAATTGATGCCATCAGTAATTTTGCTGAATTTAGGCTCGATTGTTCGAGAAGATAAAAGGCTTAAATTGCTGTTATAGCAGAGAATAAAATAAAACTTTATATAAAGTAATTTTTATTGATTTTCTGTACTCTAATAAGCGAATAGAAAAAAAATAGATTCTAGACATATGCTTGGATAAGCATTTCAGGCATTCATATATAGCTATGTTTATCTATGTCTACTTACTAATTTTGGCAAAACTTAATGCTGAATTTAGGTTTGACGATCGAGAAAAATACGTTCGAGATCGATAGAAATAAATGTAAGAAATTAATACTTTAAGTTATTTTATAAATTTTTGATATTCATTGAAAATAAAAAAATCGCATAAAAATTTTATCGAGAGGGTGGCAGTGTTTCGATCGCTGCAGTCGAGCCGGCTGTGGTAGAAGGGGGAGAAGAAAGATATTTTTCAATTGCCGATAATACTTTTTCTTCCCGAATGGGTTTTGACATAAACCCAGATGCCCCATGCAATTTTGCACGAACGCGATCGACAATTCCGTCTTGACTGGTTAAGATAATAATCGGGGTTTGATGAAGTTCTGATACTCGACGTAGTTGCGTACAAAGTTCGTAACCATTCACCACCGGCATCATTAAATCTAGAAAAATCAAGTTGGGTTTACTTTCAACAACTGTAAACAATGCCCGAAGGGGATCTTGAATTTTAATCAACCGATAGCCTGATTTTTTTAGGATTTTTTGAAGCTGCCATCCAATTTGACGACTATCATCGACACAGGCAATTAAGTGTCGATTTTTAATCAAGTCTGAAGAGCGAGTGCGGACGGATTTTACAGGTGGTTGAGGACGAGGAAGATCGGGAAGTTCGACGAGACGGACTAAGCCTTTCTGAATCAAAGGAAAAAGAGAGCGAACCACTACCATTTCTTCCTTTTTCATCACATTTGCCAACTCTCGCAGCGTTCGCTTTCCATCAATTAACTTGACCAAATTTTTGTACGTACGAGGAGAGGTTTTACGTTTGAGAACTTTTAGATCGCTTAAAACTGGAGCGAGATGAAGTAAGAAAAATCCTAAGTTTGCTTTTTGCCAAGCTTTCCAATTGCCTAAGGTCTTAAGCGTTATTTTTTCAACATCTATCAATGTCAAAACACCAGTAACTGCCTCGGACAAATCTTGAAATTTATGATAATCGTAAGTTAAAAACTCGATAAACTGATGGTATTGTAAAATGTCGAATAAAACTTCAGAAACGAGCCGAAAAACAATTTCTTTTCCATCTTGTTTTGAAATGGATTGTCGGCATAGCAAAATGGTTAAAACTTGATAGTCCCATCCACATTCGCGATCGTCATCATCTCGAATTGCCAACATTTCAAATTCAATTTGAGGACATTGTTTGGAAATATGTCGGTACAATCGCCGAACGACATGCTTACCCCCTGTCGCCCAAACCAGATATCCCGCTCTGAAGTGAAGCGTCCATTGCATATCTGAGGGAGCCTGTATCAGCATTTGCCCTGTAAACTGGTTTTGTTTTTGCAGGATTAACTGTTGAATCAGACTTTTATTGGACTTTTGTTTAACATTGACCACAATATTCGCTCCACCCGTTCATTATTGACGATCTTATAACGATCCGATTATTAATTTTAAGTTTGTAGGGTTTCCCCTCACGGGAATCCGAGCTGCTATTGGT
>NZ_JADEXN010000102.1 GCF_015207075.1 Zarconia navalis LEGE 11467 | reverse complement strand
CCCCCGCACCCGCTCCCGTCGCCGTCGCCACGACACCCACTCCTCCAGTCGCACCTCCCGTGCCGCAGGCACCTCCCACGACACAGGCACCATCAATGGCTCCACCCGCCAGCGAACCCTTGGAAGACGATATTCCGTTCTAGGGAACGAATTCGCTGGATTGGTGACGTTGGGGTGCAGAACTCTCTGGTGGTTTTTGGCTATTTGCGAGTCTGTAAGATCTCCAAATGTTGGCGAATCTGGCGAAGCCCTGGTTCGTAATTCCCTTCGGCGTAGAGTTCTCCAGCCTTGACTAAGTTTTCAACCGCCTCGCGGTCTTGGTACAAGTTGGCAAACGCTAATCCTCGATTGTGATAAGCTTCTGCCAACGAACTCATTCGATCGATGCAAGCCGTAAAATCTTCAATGGCTTGACGGTACTTCTTCTGTTTGTAAGCATCCGTACCTCGATTGAAGGTTGTGGTGGCGATCTCTTCCATTGAATCGAGTGAGGGACCGTTTTTTCGGTCGAGGATGGATATGGGATCGGGAAATAGGATTGAGGTACTCCCCGAACCGACATAAGCCCAAATCATTGTTCCCAGTCCAATTCCTAGAACAAGAAGGAGGACGATGAACCCAATGAGAATATCTGCGATCTCCATAGTTATCGAGCGAAAATTGCGAAAGATTTAGGGGGGCAGCACGATCGCTCACCACCCCTCAATAATACAGCGGTAGCCAAAGAAATTAAGACAACTAAATATCCCGCCGTCGGTTCGGATTTAACGATCGGGTAGGGAGTATTTCGCTTTGGAGAATATCTTTGTGGCTTAGTTCGCTGTTAACTACTGATGTAGAGATCGCTTATCGATAAAAATTTTGAATAATTTTTTGTAACGCTAAATCGCAATGAAGAGATTTTATGGGTGAAGAAAGCGTTTTTTTTCTTCGTTATGAGTGATTAGTCGTTACAGAGGAATAAAGTAAAGAAGGGCAGACGCTTAGCAGCTTCTTTCAAAACAAAAAAAGTCTTGAATACGAAGGCTACCCGACGATCTACCCTGCAACTCATTGACTGTTACCCCTACACCCAATTTGGCTTCCTAATAATTAGGAATAAAAGAGGGTGCAGATTACCGAGAGTGTAGAAAACGACTGAACGTCGTTTCTGGGCCTATGCGAGATTCAAATGAACAAGAAATGCAACCCTGATGGCTCTCAGGAGTCTTAACTCCGTAAACTCACTTAGAGTATAACATCACTCTCTAGAAATATGCAAGCTATTTTCGGTGTTTCCACGCAAATTAATTTGAAGTGTTGCGTTAAGACCTTAAAAAAGCGATAGATAACCAGTATTTCACACCATGTCCTCTTTTTGACACTGAGAAGACAAAATGTACAACAATACTGGAGATCGCCAAGCAAATTCCAATTTGTTGTCAGAAAGCTTGCCAAGATGAATTGGCTTATGCTACAGTTAAAAACTGTTGCGGACGCATAGCTCAGTTGGTTAGAGCACTACGTTGACATCGTAGGGGTCACTGGTTCGAGTCCAGTTGTGTCCATTCAAATTAATACAAACCATTGTAAAAGGCTTCAATTTCACCTGTAAAGTTCGAACGACCTCACAACACCTCCGGTAATCCAACTTCTTTTGGTTGGACGAATCGCCCTTGAAAACTTACGGCTTTATTCTCGAACGTCCTTGCCTGTGCTAGAGCCTTTCGCAGTTGTGCCCGTTCCATCCGGTCTTCTGCGCCACCGAGAATGTATATCAGCAGCTTTGCTGCTAAATCCCGACCCGCTACCCGCACTCGACGCTTGTTGGGGTCGTACAGCACGCCATACCACAAAGATCGGGGAGACTCCATGCCATCGAATCCTCCTTCCCCGTCGTAACGCTGTAATTTATCGAAAATCGTCTCTAGGGATAATCCAGAACGAGATACCAACCCACCTAACGCTTGGGCGAGGACAATTTGCCCCACGGGGCGAAATAAGAGATTGCCCCGACCTGTTTCTTCCTCAAAGCTAAACCGACGTAATGCTGTGGTTTCTTGGTGTTCTAATTCTTGGTAGCTAGGCAGGTTGGCAAATCCATCCAACAACTTGCTAAATGCCACTACTCCTGCTTGCAACTCGTTATCCTCGGGTCGTCGGGGAATCAAACCCTTGCGGCGATCGCCACTCCAGTGAGGGAACTGGGGTTCGAGATACCGCGCCGCCATCTCTTTGAGGGCTTGTAGGGTAGTTAAGACGGTGGATTTTGCCGCCACCGTCGCACTATCCCAATTGACGCGGGGATTGCGCCCTTCCTCCTCCCGCAACAGGGGATGGATGGCGGCAACCTGTCGGGTGACGATCGAAAATCCATCGTCTTCATCCAGCAGCGCCAGTTGTCCTTTACTCAGGGGAACCGCCATCAAGTTGACGTGGACGAAAATCGATCGTACCCGTCGCCGCGCTTCTTCTCGGGTTTCTCCGGGCAAGACGGCCGGTATGAATTCGACCCCGAGAGTTTCTCGACCGAGGCATTGCAGGGATTCGGCATCGATACCGTATTTTTCGACGATATCTGCCAGGGCGATCGGTTGACCGATGGTTTTTTTTAACTTGTTGTAGGGTTGCAGTTCTCCCGATCGCAGCAACTCCATCAATCCCTGCACACCCATCAATCGATGCTGTCCGTCGAGGGCGTAGATTTGTACTTCTGGGGAAACCTCCAGCCAGCCGACGCGATCGCCTTCATCTAACGGTAGAAACTCGGCAGCCGACTGGATTGCCCGTCCTTCCCAATTCCACTGGGGCGCGTCCGGTTCGTCTACCCAGGCAGGGGAGAGTACGACGAGTAGGGGAGGGAATTTATGGGCGGTTCGGGTGGCGAGGTATTGGGCGAGAGGGGCTTGGCGAGACCAGTCCAGGGGACGCTGAACGATGGATTCGAGAGTATGTGCGCCCCGTTCTACGTTCTGGGTTTGGCGATCGAGGTGGGGTTGGAACAGGGGAAGTTCGGAGGCGAAACCCACGCGGCGATCGAGCCATTCTAGGGTGACGGAACTAAGGTAGGCTGCGGTTCCCCCCATTTGCGTGGTTTGGACGAAGAGGCGATTTTCATTGGTTTCGCGCGGCAGAGTGGCAAGGGTCGATCGGGTTTTGGCGTTCATGGGTTCGGGTCAAAGCAGTGGCATCCTTGACTATACCCAGATGTGGCAGAGGCGATCGTAAGTTTTTAAAAACCTTTAGAATCCGAGGCAGCAGTTTTGACACGCGGCTATTCGGCTTCGTCGTCGCGGCTGACTAAATCTCCTAGATACAGTTGGACGAAGAGTTCAGCAGCGCTGGGATCGATTTGGTTTAAGGCTTTGACGATTTCGGCGACGGTTTCGGCTTGAGGATCGATTTGCTCGTGAAACCAGCGAAAGACTTTGAAGCGATCGGTTCCCAAAGCGATCGCTAATTTGTTTTGACTGATTTTATACGCTGCTAATGCCTGTCTGAGGGCTTTTCCGGCTCTTCCCATAAAGGTACTACGAACTTCTATCTTCCCCCAAATCGCCGAGATATCGACTTTTAAACTCGACCGCAGCCTCTGGATCGATGTGTTCTAAAGCTTCGAGAATGCGAAACACCGTTTCCGAATTCGGATCGCGAATCTCGTTGCACCAGCGATAAACATTAGACGAACCAATTTCCATCACGGCAGCCAGTTTGCCTTGGCTGATTCCGTAGCTTTCTAGTACCTGTTTTAGCGCTTTACCTGCTCTTCCCATGCCTTTGATTGTCTCAAAGGTCAGCAGTCGAGTATACAGTCCAAATGGACTATGTTATTCTGTTTTAAGTCCATTTGGACTGTGACGATTGGGTGACACTTTAAATAAGATAAAAATGCAGCAAAATTTCCTTTCCAATCCCAACTCACCAGCATCCATTCCTACCACCGGCAATGCCTCCCAGGAAATGTTGCAAAACCGAGAACCCGTCCGACTCATGGCGATCGGATCTCGGCAAGGCGTTCTCAACGTCATTCACGCGCTGCATCGGTTGCGTTTCGCCGAAGTCAGCGAGTGGAGTCCTTTGTTACCCGCGCCCACTTCTGGTGAGGTGATGAGTATTCTGACGCGGCATATTTCTCGGGAGGCAACAAAGGGCGGCTGAGTGCGAGTCTGGCTGGCTGTGGATTTGCCCGATTTGGGTTGCAGGCTCGATCGTTAAAAGCTTAAGCTTATAGATCTAGTTTTTAAAAACTGTAACCCAAATCGCTATGGTTTTCTGAAGAGGAAAGCTAAAGTATGAGTTCACAATCGCAGCCTGAGAATAAAAATTTAGCCTACTATTGCAAGCGCTTTGAAACGCTAAAGGTAGATAGTAATAAAAAACTAGGTACGGCCCCCTATCAACCCATCTTATTTTTATCAATTATAGAATTAATTTCTCAAGAAAAAATTGTAACTCCCAACGTTACAGTTTCCGAAGATCTAATTCAGACATTTAATAAATATTTTAATATTCTTAACTCTTCATCATATACAGCAGGGGGATTACATTACCCATTCTATGCTTTTCAAAATCAAGGATTTTGGAAATTAAAGTTTCAACCTAATTTTAATAGTTCACCAATTAAAAGTACGAAAAAGCTAAAAGAGAAGCTTGAGTATGCCATATTAGAAGACAAGCTATTTTATTTTTTGTGTAATTCAAGTACTAGAGATTACTTACTAAGCGCTCTCCTATCTGCCTGGTTTCCCGATCGAGAACAGGAGGTATTGAATATAAATAAACTTTTTCAAAACGAGATGGATAATATTGATTCAAATGAGAAGCGGAAGTGTATTTCCAAAAATTCTGCGGTCAGAAATGCATTTTTCAGAAAATCAGTTGTATATGCTTATGATTATCAATGTGCTTTTTGCCAACTTAAGGTTTCTCGTTTTCCAAGTCAAGGTATTGTAGATGGTGCACACATTAAACCATTTTCTCAGTTTTACGACAACAATATTTATAATGGAATATCGTTTTGTAAAAATCATCACTGGGCATTCGATCGAGGTTGGTTTAGCATTGACAAAAATTATCGTATTATAGTTTCAAGAGATATACAGGAAACATCGCCTCACTCAAAACCCATGCGAGATTTTCACAATCAAAAAATCGTCTTGCCAATCTCGACTTCATATCTACCGAGTCTCGAAGCTCTTAAATGGCATCGAAATAATATATTCAGTTCTTAAAAATATAAATTCATGAAAACTAATAGTATAGTTTTTCCCGAACGAAAAACGTCAGATCTAATCCAAGACATTGAAAATATATCCAACGAGATAAAAGCTTTATATTGTTTAGATCGAATTCCTTGGATTGTTGGATATTCTGGAGGAAAAGATAGTACGACTGTATTACAACTGATTTGGAATGTAGTTGCAAGTTTACCTATAGAAAAAAGACATAAAAAAATTTATGTTATTACGACAGATACGCGAGTTGAAAATCCGATCGTTTCGATTCGCGTTCGTCAATCTTTGGAAAAACTAGACATTGCAGCAAAACGACAAGAATTACCCATTGAAGCTCATTTACTCTATCCAGAAACTAAAAATACATTTTGGGTAAATCTGATGGGAAAAGGTTATCCGGCTCCCCGAAATAGATTTCGCTGGTGTACCGAACGCTTAAAAATACACCCCTCAAATCAATTTGTCCGGAATGTTCTTAGAGTCAGCGGCGAAATTATTTTAGTATTAGGAACGCGAAAATCTGAAAGTATAAGACGCGCATCTTCGATGGAAAAGCATGAGTTAGGCTTAGTCAGCGAGCGATTGAGTCAGAGTTCTAGCTCAATGCAGTCTCTTTTATATCAAAATCCGAGTCTACCTAACTCATTAATTTACAGCCCCATACAAAACTGGAGCACCGATGAAGTGTGGCTGTACCTGATGCAGTACGAAAACCCCTGGGGACAAAGCAATAAAGACCTCTTCACCATGTATCGGGGGGCAACTGCCGATAACGAATGTCCCCTGGTTGTCGATACCTCCACCCCCAGTTGCGGCGACTCGCGCTTCGGTTGCTGGGTTTGTACCATGGTGAGTCAAGATAAATCCATGGAGGCGATGATTCAGAACGACGACGAAAAAGAGTGGATGCAGCCGCTACTGGATATTCGCAACGAACTCGATAAAAAAAACGATCGCGATCGCCGGGATTTTCGCCGGATTTATGGTAGAGTCGAACTCTTCGAGCGGGATGTGGATGGCGAAAAGGAAGTCAAAACCATTCCCGGGCCTTATACCAAAGAATGGCGGGAACGGTGGCTGACGAAAGTTCTCGAAGCGCAAACCCACATCCGCAAAACCGGACCGGAAATGGTGCGGGATATTGTCTTAATTACTCCAGAAGAACTTAGCGAGATTCGCCGCATTTGGCTGGAAGAAAAACACGAATTTGATGATAGTTTACCCCAGATTTATCGAGACGTGACTGGAGAAACTTTTATCGACCCCCGTCCCGGTGCGGGAACCACGTTACTCGGACTTGACGAATGGAATGTGTTAGAAGAAATTAGCGACGGGGATGCCATGCATTTAGAGTTGATGGCAAAGCTTCTCGATACGGAACGGCAATATCAAACAAAGTCTCGCCGGGTGGGCATTTATGAGGAACTCGAAAAATGTTTTACCACCAGTTCTCATTCCCAAGAGGAAGCGATTCAAAATGCTCATGAAAAACGAGATTTGAAGAAAGCTGCGGAAAAAGGAGATGTGGATACAGTCAAACAGCTTAGTTGGGCGAATTTAAAATTTGGTGGGGAAGATGGAGATTCAGAGGAGGAATAATCGATTTATGTTTCTATCAACTCTCTAGTTTTTTTCAAAAGTAACTCTCGGAAATCAATTTGAAATTTCTCGAACTTCACCTGGAAAATTTTGGTCCTTATGCCGGAAAGCAGGTTATTAACTTACGCCCGGAAACTGACTCTCAAACCAGACCAATTGTTTTGTTGGGGGGCATGAACGGTGGCGGAAAAACTACTTTAATGGATGCTATTCGTCTGGCACTGTACGGTTCTCGTGCCCAGTGTTCGACTCGGGGAAACTTAGGTTATTCAGATTTTTTGACCCAGTGTGTGAATCGTCATGCAAAGCCAAACGATCGAACGCGAATCGAACTCATATTCGAGCAGATTGTTGCGGATAAACTCGTGGAATATCGAATTGTTCGCTATTGGACGAGACATCCTAAAGATGGCAAAGATGTTCTGGGGATTTTGCAAGGAGGATGGTCTGAAGATGCTTTAACGAAAACCTGGGATGAATATATTGAGAATTTATTGCCGTTAGGCATTTCCAACTTGTTTCTGTTTGATGGAGAACAAGTTAAGGAGTTGGCAGAACTCGAAACACCTCCGCCACTGGTATACGAAGCCATTCAGTCTTTGTTGGGATTAGAGTTAGCCAAGCGCCTTGCAGCGGATTTAGAAATATTAGTCCAGCGAAAGCGAAAAGAACGCGCTAGTGCTCAACAATTGGCGAGTATTGAAGAAATTGAAGAGAAATTAAAGCAACAAGAAAAAGAGTTTGATATCGTTACGTCTAAATTAGAAAAACTCGAACCCAAACTCGATCGCGCCAAACAAAAAGCTCAACGAACTGCCGCTAAATTTCTCTCAGAAGGTGGGAAAATTGCGGCAAATCGCGCCCAACTCGATCGCGAACTAGAAACCGCGCAAGGCAACACCGGACTAATTCGCCAAAATCTGGGCGAACTTGCAGCGACTTCAATCCCCCTCATGCTTATCGAACCTCTGTTGGTTCAGGCGCGACAACAAGGAGAAAAAGAACGCCAGAATGCCCGATCGAATATTATTCGCGATGAGGTTATCGATCGCGAACGCCGTTTGTTAGAACACCTCAAAACCCTCAAACTTTCCGCCAAAAAAGTCGAGCAAATTCATCAGTTTCTAGAAACAGAAAATAAAACCCTGGAAACCAGCGACGAACTGCCTATTTTAGGCATGGATGACGAAACACTCGATCGCCTCACTTTCCTCCTCAAATACGAACTTCCCAACCAATGCCAAACGGCGATCGAATATCGCCAACAACTCCAAGATTGCCTGAACGAAGCCGAAGCTAAAGAACGGCAACTCGCCGCTGCTGCCCCGCCAGAAGCCTATGAAAAGTTGCAGAATGCCGTCACCGAAGCCCAGCGAGAACTTGCCCGAGTGGAAGCCGAACGCGCCGCCATCCAACACCGCCAAGAAGAACTCGATCGCACGATCGCCCAAACGAAAAAAGAACTTGCCCGATACGGCGAAAAAACCATCGATCTCAAAAATGCCAACCACATCATTCAAGCTTCAGCCAAAGTTCAACAGACTCTAAAACTATTTCGAGAAAAACTGACTCTGAAAAAACTCAACAAACTCGAAATTGAAGTCACCGAATGCTTTCGATATCTTTTGCACAAATCTGACTTAGTTCATCGGGTTGTCATCGATACCCACACCTTTCGCCTCTCCCTCTACGATGGCGGGGCCCAACCCGTTCCCAAACATCGCCTCTCTGCCGGGGAAAAACAACTCCTGGCGATCTCGTTTTTGTGGGGACTCGCCCGCGTTTCCGGGCGCAATCTCCCCGTCGCCATCGATACTCCCCTGGGGCGTTTGGACTCTTCCCACCGCCAAAATCTCGTGGAACGGTATTTCCCCACCGCCAGCCATCAAGTGATTTTGCTCTCCACCGATACGGAAATTGGCAAAGTGGAATACCAACAGTTGCAAGAACAAAAGGCGATCGCCCGAGAATATCGCCTCAATTACGACGCTAAACAAGGACAAACTACGGTCGAACCGGGATACTTCTGGGAAATACCCACAAATGCGGGACCATAAAAGCCGAATGATACGAAAAAGTTTATAACGGTCGTTCTTCTAGGAGTTGGTAAATTGAAGGCATATTACAAAAGGAAAGCGATTGCCCTGCCTTGCATCATTTATTTTGACTATTGTCGCTTAGTATGCATGTTGAAATTTTATTCTAGTGTCTTACATCAATAGCCTAGGGACTAATGTCGCTTTTTACACCATACGCTCAAATATATGTTAAATTTTTAACATATTTCTCGAGCAAGTACTTTTTTTAGAGTATTATTACCTAAATTTTCATACACTTTTTGTCTGAGTAGTCCCTCGGGCTATCTCTTCGTTTCCCGCAGCGACAAGCGCGATCGGACATCCTTGGTATCCATAGAGAATAAGGTGTCTCGTACTTTCAAAGTACGAGACGTTTTGTCTAACCCTATGCGAGATGGCAAAACGGAGATAGCTAAGGGGCAGTCGGCGCATAACGTGCGTATCTTACGAGTCCCAAAATGTTGAGACAACTCTTTAATTATTTAGGCAATAAACTATCCTGCCTCGTCTCCCTGCAAACCTTTTTAATCGTACCGTTTATCATTCAAATCTTTGCGGGGGTTGGGGTGACGGGGTGGTTGTTGTTGTACAACGAACAGCAATCGGTCAATGAAATTGCCGCTCACCTTTCTCGTGAAACCGCAGCTCTAATCGAGCAGGAAGTCCAAAGCAATTTAAGGACTCCTCATCTGATAGCACGAGCGACGTTTCCCCCCTCTCAACTTTTACTCTATGCCAGCCCGCCCGTGCCGATTTACACTCAAGCAGGCAACCCACTCGGGCTACTCGGAGTGGAACTAACTTTACCCCAACTGCGGGATTTTCTCCAGAGTCTAGAAATTAGCCGCTCCGGTCAGGCGCTTATTATAGATCGATCGGGTCAAATTGTCGCTAGTGCCATCCCCTCCTCCCCAGAAGTGCCCGATCGATCTTCTCATCTGCTCGATGCCACTACCCAATTTTTAATCGCAAAATTCGGCAATCTCGGGCAGCTAGACTCGCCGGTGGACTTATCTTTCGAGCTAGATGGCGAGCGGCAACTGGTGCGAGTTGCTCCTTTGCAAAATACGCGCGGTCTCGATTGGATGACGGCGGTGGTGATTCCAGAGGCAGATTTTATCGAACCGCTCAATGCCGAAACCCACCCCACGGTGTTGCTGGCTCTCAATGCTTTAGGTATGGCACTTTTGTTTAGTACGCTTGCCTCTCGATGGGTGATCGAGCCGATCCGGCAGTTAAATACCGCCGCCAAAGCCCTCACGCGAGGAAAATGGCAACCGACGGAAGATATTTATCGCGCCGACGAACTCGGGGAATTAGCCAAAACCTTCAATAGTATGGCCGAACGGCTGCAAGATTCGCTAGCCACCCTCGAAGCGCAAAACGCCGATTTGCAGAGGCTCGATGCCCTCAAAGATGAGTTTCTCGCCAACACCTCTCACGAACTGCGCACTCCTCTCAACGGGGCGATCGGGATTGTCGAATCGATGCTCGATGGGGCAACCGGGCCTCTGACGCAATTGCAACGAGCGAACCTATTGATGGTGGCGCAAAGCGGACATCGCTTGGCCAATTTGGTCAACGATATTCTCGATTTTTCCAAGCTCAAGCACGAAACCCTCGAGTTGCAATTAAAGCCGGTGGGAATGCGAGCGATCGCAGAATTGGTCATGACTTTGAGCCAACCTCTCGTCGGTAGCAAAGAGTTACAACTCGTTAATAGCATTTCCCCAGAACTTCCCCTGGTTTATGCCGATGAAAATCGCTTAGAACAGATTCTGCACAACTTGATC
The DNA here is from genome assembly GCF_015207075.1 of Zarconia navalis LEGE 11467. Lineage (GTDB taxonomy): Bacteria > Cyanobacteriota > Cyanobacteriia > Cyanobacteriales > Geitlerinemataceae > Zarconia > Zarconia navalis. The sequence goes on along the minus strand of NZ_JADEXN010000102.1, from coordinate 1,071 downwards.
GGCAATGCCATCAAATTTACCGATCGCGGTAAAGTCGAAATTTCGGCGGTTTTGATGGGCGACTCTCTCGAAATTACCGTTGCCGATACGGGGATTGGGATTGCTGAGGAGAAATGCGATCGCATCTTTGAATTGTTCGAGCAATCCGATGGGTCTACAGCACGTCGCTATGGCGGAACGGGATTGGGTTTGGCCATTGCTCGACCCTTGGTGGAGTTACAAGGGGGACAAATTTGGGTCGAGTCGGAAGTGGGAGTGGGTTCTCGGTTTATCTTCACTCTCCCTGTCGCCTCCTGTGAGATTTCCATTTTTTCTCCCCCGAAATCGACGTTGAACTATCGCATCGATTTCGGGAGAGAGACGGCCTGTGCGATCGCGCCCCAACCGCTCGCCATCGGACCCGAACCGGAACGCCGACTGAAGATTCTCGTCGTCGATGACGAACCGGTGAACCTTCAGGTGTTGGTGAATCATCTGTCTATGGAAAATTTCGACATCACCCAAGCATCCAACGGACGAGATGCCCTGGCGATTATCATCGAGCAGGGGGTCAAACCGGATTTAGTCTTACTCGATGTGATGATGCCTCGGGTGACGGGTTTTGAGGTGTGTCAACAACTGCGGGAGAAGTTTTCTGCCACAGAACTGCCCATTGTCATGCTGACGGCGAAGACCCAAGTTTCGGACTTGTTATTTGGTTTGGCGGTGGGGGCCAACGACTATCTCACCAAACCCATTAGTAAAGACGAATTGCTCGCGCGCATCAAAACCCAGATTAATTTGACTCGTTTGCGGGCAGAAAATATTCGTCTGAGTACGGAGTTGGAGATTACCCGCAAGCTGCAACAGATGCTACTGCCCGAGAGAGGAGAACTCGATCGCATTGAGGGGTTAGATATTTCTGGCTATATGGAACCGGCCGAGGATGTCGGAGGCGATTATTACGATGTCCTCGAACGCGATGGTCGAGTCAAAATTGGCATTGGGGACGTGACCGGACACGGACTCGAAAGCGGCGTGTTGATGATTATGGTGCAAACGGCCGTACGTACCTTGCTGCAAAATGACGAA